>NZ_JALAGT010000004.1 GCF_022712295.1 Galactobacter sp. | reverse complement strand
GCCACCGCCTCAGGGGTGGCCGGGCGGGGCGTGGGGATGCGGAACCGCTCCTCGATCAGCTTGCCGCGTTTCAGGTCGACGATGCCGCCCTTGATCCCGGTTCCACCGATGTCCACACCGATGCCGGTGGGATGCTTCGTGGACTTCTTGGACACGGTGGTCCGGTTGGACGCGGGGGATTCGGCGCTCATGGCAGGCGGGGGTTCCTTACGGGATCGGTTGAGAACGGTCGGATCAGGCGGGCAGGGTGAGGACGCGGGCACCTTCGTCCTCGACCACAAGCGTGTGCTCGAACTGCGCGGTGAGGCTGCCGTCGCGGGTCACCACGGTCCAGTCATCGTCCCACTGGTCCCATTCGATGCCGCCAAGAGTGAGCATGGGTTCTATGGTGAAGACCATTCCGGGCACGATCTCGGTGTCATAGAGCGGAGCGGCATCGTAATGGGGAACGATCAGGCCGGAGTGGAACTCCTCACCGACGCCGTGGCCCGTGTAGTCACGAACAACCCCGAGCCCGAAACGCTTGGCGTAGACCTCGATGGTCCTACCGATCACGTTGATCCGACGGCCGGGTTTGACCGCCTTGATGCCGCGGCGCAGTGCTTCCCTGGTGTGTTCGACCAGGTCGTGTGCCGCGGTGGAGACCGAGCCGACCTCGAACGTCGCATTGGTGTCGCCGTGGACGCCATTGAGGTAGGCGGTCACGTCGACGTTGATGATGTCTCCGTCCTCGAGCACGGTGGAATCCGGGATGCCGTGGCAGATGACCTCGTTGATGGAGGTGCACAGGGACTTCGGGAAACCGCGGTAACCCAAGGTCGAGGGGTAGGCGTGGTGATCGAGCATGTACTCGTGCCCGATGCGATCGAGCTCATCCGTGGTGACTCCGGGGACGGCGGCCATACCGACCGCCTCGAGGGCGCCGGCCGCGACGCGCGAGGCGGCCTCGATCCGGGCGATGGTCTCCGCATCCTTGACATCGCTGACCACGCCCTCGACGGGCTCGGCCCGCCCTACGTACTCGGGGCGTGGGATGGAGCCGGGCACGCGGCGCGAGGCACCGATGACACCGGGCGTGAGCAGGCCGCGGTGGACGCCGCGGGCGGGGGAGGAAGTGGAAGAGGCTGAGGACATGCATCCAGTCTATGGCGCCTCCTCCCTCCCGCGCAGGGTGGAAGTCGGCGACCGGAGAGGGCAGCATGAGACTCGTTGGACGCGGTCGCGACCAACAGCAGTGACGACCGAAGGAGGCCACCATGGCTGCCGTGCCCGATGCCCACGAGGGCGACTACTGGTACAACGTCGAGACCGGCGAGGTCGAGGTGGGAGCGCAGTCCGACTGGAAGCGCCTGCTCGGGCCGTACCCCAGCCGCGAGGCCGCGCAGGCAGCGTTGGCCACTGTGGAGCGCAACAACGAGGATTGGGACGACGACGATGACTGACCCGCACGGGCCGCAACTGTGTGTTCGGCGCGTGCAATGTGCATGACACATGCTCTTCACTAGAGTGAGTGGCACTGGCCAGCCCCTCGTGAAGCAGGGGAACCGAAGAACGTGGAGGAGTCGACATGGACCGTCAGCAGGAGTTCGTGCTCCGTACCATCGAGGAGCGCGATGTGCGCTTTGTGCGTCTGTGGTTCACGGATGTGGGCGGCTCCCTGAAGTCCATCGCCCTGGCACCCGCAGAGGTGGAGGGGGCCTTCAGCGAGGGGCTGGGCTTCGACGGCTCCTCCATGGAAGGACTCGGCCGGATCTCGGAGGCAGACATGTTGCTGCGTCCGGACCCCTCCACGTTCCAGATCCTGCCGTGGCGTGGCGAGACGGAGCCCACCTCTCGCATGTTCTGCGACATCCTCACCCCCGACGGTGAGCACGCCGCAGCGGACCCCCGGCACGTGCTGCGTAAGCAGCTCAATGTCGCGGCGGAGATGGGCTTCACCTGCTACACGCACCCGGAGGTGGAGTTCTACCTGTTGAAGTCGGACGAACTCGACGCCAACGGCCGGCCCCGCCCGGTGGACCACGGGGGCTTCTTCGACCACGTCCCCGGAGGCGTGGCGCAGGACTTCCGCCGTCAGGCCGTGACCATGTTGGAGAGCGTCGGGATCCCCGTGGAGTTCTCCCACCACGAGAACGGCCCCGGGCAGAACGAGATCGACCTGCGCTTCGCAGACGCCCTCACCAGCGCGGACAATCTGATGACCTTCCGCACGGTCGTGAAGGAGGTGGCGCTGCAGCAGGGGATCTACGCAACCTTCATGCCCAAGCCCTTCGCGGACCAGCCCGGCTCGGGTATGCACACTCACTTCTCCCTCTTCGAAGGCGATCGCAACGCGTTCTTCGAGGCAGGGCAGGAGTACCAGCTCTCCCGGACCGCACGGCAGTTCATGGCCGGGGTGCTCAAGCATTCCGCCGAGATCACGGCAGTCACCAACCAGTTCGTGAACTCGTACAAGCGTATGTGGGGCGGGGGAGAGGCCCCCAGCCACGTGGCGTGGGGTCACAACAACCGCTCCGCCCTCATCCGCGTTCCGCTCTACAAGCCGGACAAGGGTCAGAGCGCGCGCCTGGAGTACCGCGGCATCGATTCCGCTGCGAACCCGTACCTGGCCTACGCTCTGGTTATCGCCGCGGGACTGAAGGGCATCACCGACGACTACGACCTCGGCCCCGCCACCGAGGACGATGTCTGGTCCATGACCACCGCAGAGCGTCGCGCCATGGGGCACACCCCGTTGCCTGCCACGCTGCATGACGCCATCCGCATCATGGAGGAATCCGAGCTCGTGGCCTCCGTGCTCGGCGAGAAGGCCTTCGACGCCTTCCTGCGCAACAAGCAGGACGAGTGGGACGACTATCGTCACGACGTGAGCCCCTACGAGCTCAACAGGTATCTCGGGGTGCTGTGAGCCAACCGGTGTCGTCAGGCCCAATCAACTCGAGGCCCGCGCACTCGACCACGGAATTGCTCGCGGTCGGGTTCGTGGACCTGGACCTGGTGCGCCGCTTCCTCGACGCCGAGGAACTCGCGGGGATCGACCGGGGGGCGCTCCTGGACGGCCTTCGGCAGGCCGCTGACCCGGACCAGGCCCTGACCTGTTTGGTCCGGCTGCTCTCCCGCGCGCCCTCCGTGGCCGCGCTGGCCGCCGACCGCACCGCGCACCGCCCGCTCTTCAGGCTGCTGGGCGCCTCCGAGGCGCTCGCGGACTTCCTGACCCGCCATCCTGAGCACGCTTCGCTGCTCGCGCAACAGCGCGGGAACGATTTTGCCCCCGTGCCCGACGGCCTGTGGCGGGACACGCTGCTGCGCAGCGTCGGTGCCGATCCCACCGAGGCGACGCCCGTGGCGTCGGGCACAGGACAGGACGTCGTCAAGGCGCTGCGTGTGGCCTACCGCGCCGGCATCACCGATGTGGCGCTGCGCGACGTCTGCGCAGCAGACCCCACAGCGTGTTTGGGGCAGGTGGCGTCCGAACTCTCCGATCTGGCCGGCGCCGCATTGGAGGGCGCGCTGGCCGTGGCTAGGGCGGAACTGGCACAGGCGCACTCGGGCCTGGACCCGCGAGCCATCCGTCTGGCCGTGATCGGCATGGGCAAATGCGGTGCGAGGGAACTGAACTACATCTCCGATGTGGACGTGATCTGGGTCCACGACGTCGCTGCAGATGCGGACGAGGCCGTGCAGGAGCAAGCCGCGACGTTGGCCGAGGAACTGGCGAGGCGCACCACTCAGGCGATCATGAAGCCTGGTGCGGAACCAGGGCTCTGGGAGGTGGACGCCAACCTCCGTCCGGAAGGCAAGGACGGGGCGTTGTCCCGCACCGTGGAGTCCCACGTGCACTACCTGAACACATGGGCGCACGACTGGGAGTTCCAGGCGCTGCTGAAGGCCCGCGCCGTGGCCGGGGACGTGGACCTGGGCCGTGAGTACGAGGACGCGGTGTCCCCGCTGGTCTGGTCCTCGTCGCAACGGCCCGGCTTCGTGGAGGGCGTGCAGCGCATGCGCGCCCGGGTGACGTCGAATATCGCCCCCGCTCAGATTCCGTGGCAGCTGAAGCTGGGACCCGGCGGCCTGAGGGACGTCGAGTTCACCGTGCAGCTGCTGCAGCTGGTTCACGGCCGGGTGGAACCCCGGCTGCGCGTGCGCGGAACCCTGCCGGCACTGCATGAGCTGGGGGAGACCGCCTACATCTCCCGCGTCGATGCCGAGGCGTTCTCCGCTGACTACCGTTTCCTGCGCACCTTGGAGCACCGCATCCAGCTGATCCGCATGAGACGCTCGCATCTGGTGCCGGAGGCGGAAGCCGAACAACGTGTGTTGTCTCGTTCCTTGGCCACCGAGGCGGATCTGAATCCTTGGACCGCGGAACGGCTCATGAAGAGATGGAAGCAGGTGAAGGCCACGGTGCGTGGCCTTCACCAGAAGCTCTTCTTCCGCCCGCTGCTGGCCACGGCCGCCCGCCTGGGGGACGACGAGGTGCGGCTGAGTTCCGATGCCGCGCAGGCGCGGTTGTCGGCTCTTGGCTATGCGTCGCCTCGACAGGCCATGGCGCACATCGAGGCGCTCACCGCGGGTGTCTCGCGAACTGCTGCGTTGCAGCGGCAACTGTTGCCGGTGCTGCTTGGATGGATGGCAGAATCCGTGGACCCGGATGCCGCACTGCTCGGTTTCCGGCGGCTGGCGGAGTCCCTGGGGGGCTCGCCGTGGTTCCTGGCGATGCTGCGCGATTCGCCCGCAGGCGCCGAGCGGTTGTGCCACATCCTCGGTACCTCCCGCATGGTGTCGGATCTCTTGGAGGTCTCCCCGGAATCCACCGCGTGGCTCGGCAACGACCAGGAGCTCTATCCGCCCAGTTGGAAGAAGCTCTGGGGTGAGATCGAATCCAAACTGACCCGGCACGTCGCCGACCCGGACGGAGGAATGCGGCTGGTGCGGCTGACGCGCCGCAGGGAGCAACTGCGCACCGCGTTGGCCGACGGCTCGGGGATGTTGGACGTCTCCGGGGTCGGAGCGTCCCTCGCCGACGTGGACCGCGCAACGGTCATCGGTGCCCTGCGTGTTGCCGAGAACCGGGACTATGCCGAGCACGGGGAGCTCACCCGTCTGCTGGTGGTGTCCATGGGGCGCCAGGGTGGCCGGGAGATCGGCTACGGCTCCGATGCCGACGTACTGTTCGTGCACCAGCCACTGCCGGGATCCTCGGCCGCGGAAGCTCAGGCTCAGGCGGAGCGTCTGGCCCACGCGGTGGGGACGCTGCTGCGGGCACCGCTCAAGCCTCCGGTCCTGGCCGAACGGCGGCTGGAACTCGACGCCGACCTGCGCCCGGAGGGAAAGCAGGGCGCCCTGGTACGCACCGTGGAGTCCTACAAGGAGTACTACGAACGCTGGGCGGAGGTCTGGGAACGTCAGGCACTGCTGCGTGCCCTGCCCATGGCAGGCCACCGTAACGTGGCGCAGAGCTTCGTGGAGGTCATCGACCCTGTCCGCTACGGACGCGGGCTGAAACCAGAGGAATTGCAGCAGATCAGGCGGATCAAGGCTCGCGTCGAGGGGGAGCGGATGCCGCGAGGCGTCAGCCCCAAGCGGCACCTGAAACTGGGTCCGGGCGGACTCTCGGACGTGGAATGGCTGGTGCAGACCCTGCAGCTGCAGCACGCGGCAGAGCACTGTACCTTGCGCGTGACCTCCACGCTGCCCGCTCTGCGACAGCTGGCGGCCTTGGGGATCCTGGACCCGGACGATGCTGAGGGGCTGGAGGAGGCATGGGTGCTCGCCACGGACCTCAGGGCCGCCGTGGTGGCCTGCACGGGGCGGGCGGCCAACGGGCTGCCGGAGAACCGGCAGGAGTTGCGGGCCATCGCCTCCTGGACCGACCGGCACGTGGAGAATCCCTCCGAGCTGGAGGAGGAATGGCTGCGCACCGCCCGTCACGCGAGGTCCATCTTCGAGCGGCTCTTCTACCCCGTTTGAGAACCCTGTCCTGATGTGGAGACCCTGACCGGGGTGCCGGATTCCGGATCGTGTCGGTGGAGGACGGTGCTGACTCAGCCCGTGGGGGCTGCACCGCCTCGTGAAGCCTTGCCGCGGACAGCCCTACGCCAGTCCCTGTATGCGCCGGTCCAGTACCAGATGCTCAACAGCACCAGGGCAGCGTAGGTGAACAGCGGCCATGACGGGGACAGTCCGTGCTCCGAAGCCTCGGAGATCAGGAGGACAAGCCAGATCGCAATCATCGAGCCGTAGAGCAACATCTTCCTGCGGGGCCGAACCCTCGGGTCGGCCCGAACCGTGTTGGCGTAGCCCTCTGGAGAACCGAACTCCTCAGCCGCGCCGCGTCCCGAATCGTCGAGATGGGCATGGGCCTCTCCGACGGCGGTGTCGATCGCGGCGTCGCTGAGATCGTCGCGCGAGCGCAGTGCGGCTTGCAACCTGCAGGTCCACTCCACGGGGTCAGGATCCGAAAGGGCAAGGGATTGCTCCACGTCATCGGACGTCCGGCTACTCTCCGGCCAGACTCTTCCCACTGCCCAAGCCAGCACTGCATAGAAAGGAATCAACGCAGCGATCCAGAGCCACGGCCACTCTGGCCCAGAATCCTGGAGCATGATCAGGAACCCGGCCATGAGGGTCGCGCCCAGAACGGCGACGACCACGGCAATCGCCACGGCTGCGGCGAAACGACGTCGTGGTCGGACGGCCGCGTAGATTCCGTAGACGAGGGTACACAGTGCCGCCAGCATCAAGGGGAGGGTCGCGATCAGGGGGTTGAAATCCCACTGGGTGCGTCCAGGGAGCAGATTCAGCAGTGCGTTGGCGAAGAGCACAAAGCTGAACCAGGCGGCCCCCCAAAGGCAGTGCTCAACGCAGGTGCGCAGCGAAAGCGGACCACGGGTTGAATCAAACGCATCGAGTCCCTCCGACTTCAGCCAAGCGATCTGTTCGTGCGCCCAGGCCTTGGCATCACCGAAGGCGGCCCGGGCCGGCTCACCGCTTTCGTGCAATGCTTGTGCTGCCATGCCCATGACCGCCTGGATGTAGGGCTCCTTGGCCTGCTTCCAGAGCAATTCGGTGGCTGCGGCGTCGGCCCATTCCTGGTCGTCCTCGGTGCCTCCTGCCTGGCGGAACATCTCAGCCACCTGGTCGAAGACGGGCTGCTCGGTCTTACTGCTCATCGGGAATCACCGCCGATGAGCCGGGCGGAGGCCGGAGAGGTGACGGCTGCAGTGGTGCCGGAGGCACCCAACGACCCCGAGACGTCGTGCAGTGCGACGCGAGCCGCCTCCAGCTCACGGGCACCGGCAGCGGTCAGCGAGTAGATGCGGCGCGCGGGACCTGAGGGGCCGGGCAGCCATTCGGTCGAGACGAACCCTGCCTCCTCCAGTCGGGCCAGCGCCGGGTAGAGAGATCCACCCTTCGGTACCCCGAAGCCGAGCCGTCCAAGTGCCTGACCGATGGCATAGCCGTGCAGGTCCTCCGCTTCCAGGCAGGCCAGGATCGCAGTGGGAAGGAGCGCACGGACCCAGGCCTGAGGCCAGAGGGGCGTCTCTAGATCATCCATATCTCTAAGTATGGCAACTACCTAGATCCTTGTGTCAAGCGACAGATTCGAAATTCAGCTGCAAGGAATGGTTCGGCTTGGGTGGACACGGTCGGTCACGGTGGGGCGGACGCGGAAGGGCCCGGATCACATCAGTGATCCGGGCCCTTCCTGCATCAGCAGCTAGCCGATGAACTGAGAATCAGACTCCGTAGTAGAGGGCGAACTCCAGCGGGTTGACCCGAGCGGAGAGCGGGGTGATCTCGTTCTCGTACTTGTAGTCGATCCACGCCTCGATCAGGTCCTCGGTGAAGACGTCACCGGCGAGCAGGAACTCGTGGTCCTCGCGCAGGGCCTCGAGGGCCTCCTCGAGGGAGCCGGGTGCCTTCTGGATGTCCTTGGCCTCCTCCGGGGGGAGCTCGTAGAGGTCCTTGTCGATGGGCTCAGCGGGCTCGATGCGGTTGCGGATGCCGTCCAGGCCGGCCATCAGCTGAGCGGCGAAGGCCAGGTAGGGGTTACCCGACGGATCGGGAGCGCGGAACTCGAGGCGCTTGGCCTTGGGATTGGAGCCGGTGATCGGGATACGGATACCGGCGGAGCGGTTGCCCTGCGAGTACACCATGTTGACCGGGGCCTTTATGCCCTTCTCCAGGCGCTTGTAGGAGTTCTCTGTGGGGTTGGTGAAGGCCAGGACGGGGGAGGGGTGCTTGAGCAGGCCGCCGATGTACCAGCGTGCGGTGTCGGAGAGGTTGGCGTAGCCCTTCTCGTCGTAGAACAGCGGCTCGCCTTCGCTCCACAGCGACTGGTGGCAGTGCATACCGGAGCCGTTGTCGTCGAAGAGCGGCTTGGGCATGAACGTGGCGGACTTGCCCCACTCGTCCGCGGTGTTCTTCACGATGTACTTGAACTTCAGCACGTCGTCCGCGGCGGCGACCATGGTGTCAAACCGGTAGTTGATCTCGGCCTGGCCGGGCGCGCCCACTTCGTGGTGCGAACGCTCCAGATGCAGGCCGGCCTCGATGAGGCGCAGCGAGATGTCATCGCGCAGATCTGCCTG
>NZ_JALAGT010000003.1 GCF_022712295.1 Galactobacter sp. | reverse complement strand
GCCCCAACACCCCGGCCCCCTTGAGGCCACCGAGCTTGTGGCCGGAGACGGACAGGGTGTCCGCGGCGAACATCAGCGGTTGCAGATCCATCCAAGACCCGGCCTGCACGGCGTCCACGTGCAACCGGGCTCCCACCGACTGGGCCAGCGCGGCCACGTCACGGACGGGCTGAACCGTCCCCACCTCGTTGTTCACGGCCATCATCGCCACCAGCGTGGTGTCGGGGCGCAGCCGTGCGGCGACCTCGGACGGATCCACCACGCCGGAGCGACCCACGGGGATCACCTCGACCTCGGCGCCGTGCCAGGCGGCGAGCTGCGCCGCGGTGGAGACCACGGACGGGTGTTCCATCGCGGTGATGAGCACGTGCTTGCCTCGCGGGCGGGCCAGAAGCGTCCCGTGCAAGGCCAGCGCATTGGACTCGGTGCCTCCGGAGGTGAAGACCACCCGAGACGGCCGCGTCCCCAACGCCTCCGCGGCCAAGGCCCGCCCCCAGTCCAGGGCCCGGAGGGCCTCCTCGCCGGCCTCGTGGTGGCTGGCGGGGTTCCCGAACGCTTCGGTGAACAACGGCAGGACCGTCTCCAGCACCTGCGGGCGCACGGCCTGGGTCGCGGAGGCGTCCAGGTTGATCATTCGGAGGCCCCGGCCTGCACCTCGAAGTCCAGCCCCAGGTCCAGGGCCTTCACCGAGTGCGTGATGGCACCGCTCGAGATCACGTCGACGCCGGTGGCCGCGATCGCCCCGATGGTCTCGGCCGTGACGGTCCCGGAGGCCTCCACGATGGCCCGACCCGCTATGTGCTCCACCGCCTCCGCAGTCTCCGAGAGCGAGAAGTTGTCCAGCATGATGGTGTCCACCCCGGCCGCCAGCACCGCGTCGATCTGGTCCGGCCGGTCCACCTCGACCTCGACGTGCACGGTGTGTCCCCAACGGGCCTTGGCATCCATCAGCGCCCGAGTCAGATCCGAGCCCGAGCCAAGCAGGGAGAGGTGATTGTCCTTGGCCATGACCGCTTCGGAGAGGTTGTCCCGGTGGTTGGAGCCGCCACCGCAGCGCACGGCGTAGCGCTCGAGCACGCGAAGGCCTGGAGTGGTCTTGCGGGTGTCGGCCACGCGGGCATGCCCTCCGGCCTCCCTGACCAGGCCCACCAAGTGGGCCGTCGCGGTCGCGATGCCGGAGAGCCGCTGGAGCAGATTGAGGCCCACCCGTTCTCCCAACAACACGGCGCGGGCCGGGCCGGACACCCACAGCAGCGTGGCTCCGGCGTCAAAAGCTTCGCCGTCTGCCACGGCCTGATCCACCTTCACGGGCGCGCCGCCTGCCGCGGCCTGCCGCATGGCCTCGGCGAACACGTCGCCGCCCGCCAGCACGCCCGGGACGCGGGCGACGACCGCGGCGATCGCCGTCGCGTCTGCCGGGACCAGTCCCTGCGCGGTCAGGTCCCCGTGGGGCGCATCCTCGGCGAGCGCTGCCGCCACGATGGCCTCCACGGCCGCGGCGGGCGGGGTGGGGACGGGAAACGCGCTCATGCGCCGGCCTCCTGGAGTTGCTTGTTCTGGTGAGGGGTATGAATGCCCGGCGTCGTGTGGTGGGCCACCACCGCGACGGTGTCGCCAGGGCGGGAGGCGCCTGCGGTGTCGTCGCGAACGTGCGCACCCAACGATCCGGTGCGGGCCAGGGCTGCGGTCGCGACGGCCTGGGCCGCGGCGAGTTCGGGGAACCAGCCGTGGCGGTCTCGGAGCCGTGAGAGTTCCCGCAGTGCCGTGGCGATTCCCGCCCCGGTCCTGCGCACGCCGAGGTGGGTGTCGGCGAGCGCCTGGACGGCCACGACCGCGTCGTGCGGCGGGGCCAGTTCCAGCCCGGTCCCGGTGGACACGGTCGGCCGGGGCGACGCGCCGAGATCGGGCCTGCCGGGCAGCGTGTGGTGGCCCGCAACGACCGTGGCCACTGCTGCCAAGCCCATGTGCACGCCTTCGAGTAGGGAGTTGGAGGCCAGGCGGTTGGCCCCGTGCAGCCCGGAGCGGGCGGCCTCGCCCGCCACGAGGAGCCCGGGCACCGTGGAGCGGGACGCCGCATCCGTGGCCACGCCGCCCATCCAGTAGTGCTCGGCCGGGGTGACGCGGACGGGATCACGCTCGAGGTCCAGCCCTGCGCGGGCGAGGGCCGCCGTGATGGTGGGGAATCGCGTGGCAAGGAAGCCACGCCCTTCGCGGGCAACGATGGGTGAGGCGTCCAGCCAGGCGCCACCCTGGGCGCCGAAGACGCCGCGCGAAACCACGTCGCGTGGTGCGAGTTCGCCTCGCGGGTCCAGGCCGAGCATGAACCGCTCCCCCGAGGCGTCGCGCAGCACTGCGCCCTCACCGCGCACGGCCTCAGAGATCATGAAGGCCGCGTCCGGGGCGTAGGTGGGGTGGAATTGGACCATCTCGGCATCCGCGATGGCTGCGCCCGCGGTCAGGGCGAGGCCCACCGCGTCGGCCGGGTTACCCCAGCGCGAGGTGCGCAGCCCGTAGACCCCGCTCAGGCCACCCGTGGCGAGCAGGACGGCGTCCGCGGTGACGTCTGTGTCACGCCCGACGGAGGGGCGCCGCAGCCGTGTGCCCGTCACCGCACCGTTGGCCGTGAGCAGCCGCACGGCGCGCGTGTCGGTCAGCAGCCTGACACGCCCTTGGTCCGCGAGGCCTCGCACGCGCGCAGAGAGCGCGGCGACGATCCCGGCTCCGGTGGCGTCGCCGCCGATGTGCAGGATGCGGTCGTGGGCGTGGGCCGCCTCCCGGGTGAGGGACAGCGCGCCGGACTCGGTCCGATCCCATGCCGTGCCCCAGCGCGTCAGCGTGTCGACGTGACTGGACGCGGCCGCGCAGATCGCAGCGACCACGGCAGCGTCGCCATGGAAGGCGCCGGCCGCAAGGGTGTCCGAGACGTGGCTGCCCACGGAATCACCGTGCGCCACGCCCTGAGCGATGACGGCGGCCAACCCACCCTGCGCCTGCACCGATGCGGAGGATTCCAGGTGGTGCGTGTCCACGAGGGTGACGTCGAGACCGGCCTCGGCCGCGGCGAGCGTGGCGCTCAGTCCGGCCACGCCGCCGCCCAACACCAGCAGGTGACGGGTCACCGCGGCTTCGCCGCCAACATGCGCTCCAGCGCCACCTTGGCATCGGCCGCGGTGTCCTCGGGAACCGTGATCTGGTTGACCACGTTGCCGTCCACGAGTTCCTCGAGCACCCAGGCCAGGTAGCCGGGGTGGATGCGGTACATGGTTGAGCAGGGGCACACCACGGGGTCCAGGCAGAAGATCGTCTTGTCCGGGTGCTGCGCCGCCAGGCGGTTGACCAGGTTGATCTCGGTGCCGATGGCGATGGTGGCGCCGGCCGGGGCGGCCTCCACCACGCGGCGGATCACGTCGGTGGAGCCGGCCTCGTCCGCGGCCTGCACCACGGGTAGCGGGCACTCGGGGTGCACCACCACCTGCACGTCCGGGAAGTCACGGCGGGCCTGCTCGATCTGGGCCACGGTGAAGCGCTTGTGCACGGAGCAGAAGCCATTCCAGAGGATGACCTTGGCATCCTGCAGGGTCTGCGGGGACTGCCCGCCGGTTGCCGCGAACTCCCCGCGGTCGCGCGGGAACCACAGCGGCATCTGGTCGAGGGAGATCCCCATCGCGGAGGCGGTGTTGCGCCCCAAGTGCTGGTCGGGGAAGAAGAGCACGCGCTGGCCGTCCTCGAAGGCTCGCTCCAGCACGGTCGCTGCATTGGAGGAGGTGCACACGTAACCCCCGTGACGACCCACGAAGCCCTTCAACGCGGCCGAGCAGTTCATGTAGGTCACGGGGATGACGGGAACGCGGCCGTCCTGGTCCGGCTCGGTCCCGTAGAGGTCGGTGAGCGCCTCCCAGCAGGCCTCGACGTCGTCCTCGTTGGCCATGTCCGCCATGGAGCAGCCGGCCGCGAGGTTGGGCAGGATCACCGCTTGGTTCGGCTTGGACAGGATGTCAGCGGTCTCCGCCATGAAGTGCACGCCACAGAACACGATGGCCTCCGCGTCAGGGTGTTCCAGTGCGGCGTTGGCCAGCTGGAAGGAGTCACCGACGTAGTCGGCGTGCTCCACGATCTCGTCGCGCTGGTAGAAGTGCCCGAGCACCACGGCGCGGTCGCCCAGAGTCTCCCGAGCCGCACGGATGCGGGCGTGCAGCTCCTCCTCGGAGGCCAGTCGGTATTCGGCAGGGATCACACCCTGGCGCGGTGAGGCGCTGGGGATGTGGTCCGCGGCGGAGGCGCCGGGCCCGTAGCCGGGGCTGCGGTCGATGTCCCACGGATTGACCTTGAGGCCGGAATCGCACGAGGACGATGCCGGTCGCTTCAACTGCAACTGGACGCTGGTCATACTGTTTCCCTTTCCGGGTCCGGAACCAACTCTTGGTCCCGTTTCTGCTGGGTCGTCTCCGCGGTATCCACCGCGCGATAGAGCTTGGGCGGGCGGTTGCGGCCGCCGGTGAGGACCTGTCCGGTGTCCTCGAGCCCGCCGCGGGCCAACATGGTGCGGCGGAAGTTGGCTTGGTCCAGGTCCTTGTCGAGGATGGCCTCATGGACCTCGCGCAGCTGGGCCAGCGTGAAGGTCTCCCCCAGCAGCCGTCTGGCCACATCGGCCCAGCCGACCTTGGCCCGCAGTCTCGCCACGGCGTAGGCAACGATGGCCGAGTGGTCGAAGGCCAACCGCTCGGTGACGGTGGCGTGGTCCACGGGGAACCAGGCGACGTTCGGGTCATCGACCAGCACGGCGTCCGCACCCTGCTCACGCACCAGGGCCCAGTAGACCACCGAGACCACCCGGGGACCCTCGCCCCGATCGGTTCCGCCGAAGGTGTAGAGCTGCTCAAGCAGCGCCGGCGCCAGGCCGGTGGTGCTTCGCAGTGCCGTGGCCGCTGCGGTGCGCAGGGAGGTGTCACCGCGCAGGGGTCCACCAGGCAACGCCCATTGCCCCTTGTACGGGGAGCGCTCCCGACGCACCAACGGCACGTGCAGTGCGGGCCGTGCGCCGTCGACGGGCCGGCCCGTGACGTCCACGGGGGCACGCAGAGTGAACACCACGGTGGAGACGGCCAACGGTGGTGTCGCTGCGCGGCGCTCGGCAAGATTGGCCCAGGCCTGGGTACTCATGGCCTCCGCCTCCTTGCGGGCTGCTTCATGGGCCGAGTGGTCCACTCCGATGGAAGTTTGTTTGAGTCAGTTTGACTCTAACTAATGATACGCCACGGCGACGCGCGCGGCCAAGCCGCGCTCCGCCGTCGGGCACCGGGATCAGTGCACGAGGCGTCCGGCTCAGTTCATGGTGCCGGACAGCATGTCCGCGACCAACGCCGCCACCTCCGAGCGCTCGGAGCGCGTCAGGGTGACGTGCCCGAAGAGGCGATGCCCCTTCAGCGTCTCCACGATCGCCGCGATCCCGTCCCCACGCCCAACGTGCAGGTTGTCCCGCTGATCCATGTCGTGGGTGAGCACCACCCGGGCGTTCTGCCCCACCCGCGTCATGACGGTGAGCAGCACGTTCTTCTCCAGCGACTGCGCCTCGTCCACGATCACGAAGGCGTCGTGCAGCGAACGGCCACGAATGTGCGTCAGCGGCAGCACCTCGAGGATCTCGCGGGAGATCACCTCATCCATCACCTCACGGGACACCAGGGCCTCGAGCGTGTCGAAGACGGCCTGCCCCCACGGGTTCATCTTCTCCTCCTCGGAACCGGGCAGGTATCCGAGCTCCTGACCACCCACGGCGTACAACGGCCGGAAGACGATGATCTTCTTGTGCTCCTGCCGCTCGAGCACGGCATCCAAGCCGGCCATCAGCGCCAGCGCGGATTTACCCGTACCGGCACGGCCGCCCAAGGACACGATCCCCACACCGGGATCGGCCAGCAGGTCGATGGCCAGCCTCTGCTCCGCGCTGCGTCCGTGCATGCCGAACACGTCGCGATCACCACGCACCAGATGCAGTTCCCCGTCCGCGTGCACCCGTGCCAAGGCGGAGGACCCTCCGCCGGTCGCCACCACACCCGTGTTGATGGGCAGCTCGTCCACGTCCGCGTTGCCGACCGGCTCGCCCGCGTAGAGACGCTCGATCTCCTCGGGCGTCACCTCGAGTTCTGCGGTACCAGTCCAACCGGTGTCCACCACCTGTTCGTGGCGATACTCCTCGGCCCCGAGTCCCAGGGAGGAGGCCTTCAGGCGCAGCGGCATGTCCTTGGACACCAGCACCACGTCCAGCCCCTCGGCCGCCAGGTTCTGCGCAACGGCCAGGATGCGCTGATCCGCCTCTCCCCCGTGCCGGAATCCCCGCGGGAGGCCGGAAAGGTCCACGTGGTTGAGTTCCACGCGCAGGGTGCCACCTTCACCCACCGGCAACGGCCGGTGCAGGGCCCCGTGATCACGCCGCAGCGCGTCCAGTTCCCGCAGCGCCTGGCGGGCAAAGACGCCGATCTCCGGGTCATGACGTTTGGCCTCGAGTTCGGAGAGCACCACAGCAGGCAGAACCACGTGGTGTTCAGCGAAGCGGTGTACCGCACGTGGATCCGAGATCAACACGGAGGTGTCCACCACGTAGGTTCGCAGGCCGGAGGCCGCCTGCGCCTCTGCCTGAGTTGCTGCGTTCTTCAACGGGTTCGTCATGGCATTCCCTCGCAAGGTGATGTGAGCGGGGGCCGGACGCCCCCGACGCGCACCAGATTGCCACCACTGCACCGTCATGCTCGGAGGAACACGGCGTGGCGCGCGTGTCCGTCAGGTGAACTTCTCGAAACAGGGAGGACTCAGCCCCCGAAGCGGCGCCCGCGTTGCTCGTAGTCACGCAGCGCCCGGAGGAAGTCGACGCGCCGGAAATCGGGCCACAGGGCCTCACAGAAATAGAACTCGGAGTACGCCGACTGCCACATCAGGAAGCCGGAGAGCCGCTGCTCCCCCGAAGTACGGATCAGCAGTTCAGGATCCGGCTGGCCCGAGGTGTAGAGGTGCTGGGAGATGTCCTCGACGTCGAGCACGTCCGCGATCTGCTCTGGAGTGCGCCCCTTGGCGCCTTCCTCCCGGAGCAGAGAGCGCACGGCGTCCACGATCTCCCGGCGCCCACCGTAGCCCACCGCCACATTCACGTGCAGACCGGCGCGCTCCGCGGTGTCCTCCCGCAGGCGGGTGAGTGTGGTCGCCAGTTCCTCCGGCAGCAGCTCCACGGCACCCACCGGCTGAACGCGAGGGCCCCCGGGCTCGCCGAGGCGCAGCAGCAGCTCCTTGATGATGGAGATGAGGTCGGTCAGTTCCGACGCCGGCCGATTCAGGTTCTCCGTCGAGAGCATGTAGAGCGTGACGGTGTGGATGCCCAGATCGCGGCACCATCCCAGGAACTCGACGATCTTGTCGGCGCCGACGCGATGCCCGTGCGCCGTCGGCGCTCCTGCAGCCTTGGCCCAGCGGCGATTCCCGTCAACCAGCACGCCCACGTGCTTGGGCATGGTCTCCGGGTTCAGCTCCCGGGCCAGCTTGCGCTCATAGATCCCGTAGAGAAGGTTGGGCCAGTGCATGGTGTGTCCGTCCGCCGTGGCGCTCAGGCGCGCCCGCCGGGTTCGTCGGTGTCGGAGGCCGTGCGATCCGTGTCCGACGTCGTGTCTGCGGCGTCTGCGGCGCCGTCACCGGCGGCGGAACGGCCATCCGCGTCGTCGGCCAGATTTGCCGCCGCCTTGCGCTGCGCGGCCTCCTCCTCGCCCGCGGCGACGAGCTCGGCCTGACGCTCCTGCTGTTCCGACTGATACCGGATGCGACGGATACGACGCGTCATGTCCCAGATCAGGAAGATGACCACAAGGACCATGGCACCGGTGGCCACGAAACCGGCAAAGCCCGGCCCGTAGTCACGGAACTGGTCGTCGGTCGTGGCGGGGATCGAGGGGTCCGTCGATGCCGCCATGAACACCTCGGTCACGGACCACGCGTTCAGCAGGTGCACTGTGTGGAACAACTCCTCAAGACGATTCCGTGCGCACATCCGTCCCGGACGCGCGCGTGGTCGGGACAGTCCCGACCTCGAACCATTCTACTGACTTTGTTGAGAGCAGGCTGATGCCGCCCTCAGTTCCCGGAGTCGTCCAGCACCAGGTCGCTGCCGCCCGGCCGGAACGGCTGCGGCGCAGCCTTCGAGCGGCCGATCCGTTCTCCCACCCCGTCATGCAGGCCGGCGAACAGGTCGGTCTCGGGGAGGTCGGTGGCCACCCGGGTGAAGGCCAGCGTGTAGTCCTCCCACGGGTAGATCTTGGCCGCCAAGGCAGCGGGCACCGCGAAGAAGAATCCGTCCGGGTCCACCTGCGTCCGGTGGGCAAGCAGGGCGGCATCACGGCGGTCCAAGAAGGTCGCCACCGGGATCCGGGTGGTGGTCTGGTGCCGCACGGCCCAACCGTCCCCCTGGTTCTCCCGTTCCACCGCACGGGCCAATCGGGCGTCGAAGGGCGACTCCAGGCCTGCGTCCAACAACCCCTCGTGCAAGGCACGGAACTTCTCCGGGGCAAAACCGCGGTCGTAGTAGATCTTGGACACGTTCCACGGCTCGCCGAGTCCCGGGTACTCCTCCGGGTTGCCCGCGGCGCGGAAGGCCTCCACGGAGACCTCGTGGCAACGGATGTGGTCGGGGTGCGGGTAGCCGCCGTTCTCGTCATAGGTGAGGATCACGTGAGGGCGGAAGGTGCGCACCAAGCGCACCAGCGGAGCGGCGGTGGTGGACAGCGGCAGCGAGGCGAAGCTGCCGAAGGGCAGCGGAGGCAAGGGATCGCCTTCGGGCAGACCCGAGTCCACGAACCCGAGCCAACGGTGCTGGACGCCGAGGGCCGCCACGGAGGCGGCCATCTCGTCGCGCCTCAATCCCGCCAGGTCGCGGTGAGCGCGGGCCACCTCGCGGGCGGAGGAGACCAGGATGTCCCCGCGTTCTCCACCGGTGCAGGAGACCACCATGACCTCGGCTCCAGCCGCGACGTACGCGGCCGTGGCTGCCGCGCCCTTCGAGGCCTCGTCGTCCGGGTGGGCGTGCACAGCCATCACGCGCAGCCCCGTCGCGTCCGGGATCGAGGCAGCGCCCTCAGAAGTGAGTTCGGCGTCCAACTGCTCGGTCATCTTGGGCCCCTTGTCCTTGACTCGTTTCTGCAGTGCTCTTGCTCACAAGGACGGTACACGCGCCCATGCAACCGCCAGGTAGTGCCACTACACTTGACGTCATCATGACCTCGTCCGCTTACCCCTCGGGTGAACCGTCCTCAACGGTAGAACCGTCTGAGCACCAAGCCAGCCTAGCCTCACGTTACGGGCGCCCCAAGCGTCGCATCGGCAAACGCACCGCAATCATCCTTGCCGTCGTGGCATTGATCCTCTCGCTCGTGGTGATCTTCTTCCTGACCCGCAACCAGCACACCAGTTACGACACCGAGAATGTCGCCTTCGACGTGGTCAGTTCCCGACAGATGGACGTGACCGTTGCGGTGAAGCTTCCGGCCGACGAAAGCGTCACGTGCGGCATCCAGGTGTTGGCCGAGGACCATGCGGTGGTCGGTTACACCGAGGAGACCTTCACCGGGGCACAAGGACGTGATGCCGGCGGCGGTCAGCGCGAGGTTCAGCGCACCGTCCCCATCCGCACCGTCTTCGAGGGCGTGACCGGCCAGGTCTCCATCTGCTGGAAAAACTGAGCGTAAACCACCGCTGAAGTGGTGATCGTCTCGTTTCCGGGCTAAAATTGTGGGAACACATACGTGGAACCCCGTCGCACGTCGCCCAAGGTCCAGCCCTGGAGGGTCGGTCCAGCCGGCGACAAGGTGGTGGGGTTTCGTTTTGCCTTAGTTCGTGAGAACTACCGCAACTACTCGGAACACACAGGAGGATGACGTGAGCAGCACCGAAGAGGTCTGGCTGACCCAGGAGGCCTACGACAGGCTCGCCAAGGAGCTCACCGACCGTACCGGCCCCATCCGCGCGGAGATCGTGGAGCGCATCGAGCAGGCGCGCTCCGAGGGCGACCTCAAGGAGAACGGCGGCTACCACGCCGCCCGCGAGGAGCAGGGCAAGAACGAGGGCCGTATCGCCTACCTGAAGCAGTTCCTCGAGACGGCCAAGGTCGGCGACGCGCCCGAGGACAACGGCATCGTGGAGCCCGGCATGGTCGTCACCGCCACCATCGCCGGCCGAGAGACCAAGTTCCTGTTCGGTTCCCGCGAGATCGGTGGCGACACCGACCTTGACGTCTTCTCGGAGAAGTCCGCCATCGGAGCAGCCATCAATGGCAAGAAGGTGGGCGACGAGTTCGCGTACACCGCCCCCAACGGCAAGGACATTCCGGTCAAGGTCGTGGAGGCCAAGCCCTACAAGGGCTGATTCGGTGCCGCGCGCAGCGCGGCCGCTCCACGGCGAACGCCAAAGGTGCCCGACGACGTGTGGTGATCACACGTCGTCGGGCACCTTTGTCTGTCTCAGGTCAGCCGTTGAGGACCTGCGGGTCGTAGCCATCGTGCCGCAAAGCATCCAGCACCCATTCGGAGTGCTGAGTGCCCTTGGTCTCCAGGTCGATGGTGATGGCCACGTCTCCCATGGACAGCTCGCCGCCGATCCGGGTGTGGTCCACGCGGGTCACGTTGGCGTCGTTCTCGGCGATGATGCGGGAGATGCGCGCCAGCTCGCCCGGGCGGTCCTGGAGCATCATCCGGACGGTGATGTAACGACCGGCAGCCGCAAGACCCCGCTGGATGACCTTCAGCATCAACAACGGGTCGATATTGCCGCCGGAGAGGACCACCGCGGTGCGGCTGGGCTCGTAACCGGCCGCCTCGAGCGTGCCCTCCAGGAGCGCGGCGACGCCCACGGCGCCCGCAGGCTCGACCACCAGCTTGGATCGCTCCAGCAGGAAGACGAGCGCGCGAGCCAAGGCGTCCTCAGACACGGTGACGACGTCATCCACCAGTTCCCGGATGATCTGGAAGGGCAGCTGGCCAGGGCGTCCCACCGCGATGCCGTCCGCGATGGTGCGCACGGTGTCCAAAGGCACCAGGGCGTCCGCGGCGAGGGAGGGCGGGTAAGCGGCCGCGTTCTCCGCCTGCACGCCGATCACGTTGATGGTGCGGCCGAGTTCTGCGGCACGCGCCTTCAGCGCCACCGCGACGCCGGCCAGCAGCCCACCACCGCCCACGCCCATGACCACGGTCTCGACGTCCGGGTACTGTTCAAGGATCTCCAGGCCGATGGTCCCCTGCCCGGCGATGATGTCTGGGTGGTCGAAGGGGTGGACGAAGACCGCGCCGGTCTCGTTGGCGTACTGCTCGGCCGCTGCCAACGCCTCGTCGACGTTCTCGCCGTGCAGAACCACCTCGGCCCCGTGGTCCTGGGTGGCAGCAATCTTGGGAAGTGCGGCACCGAGCGGCATGTAGATGCGCGCCTTGATCCCCAGCCGCCTGGCTGCCTGCGCCACGCCCTGGGCGTGGTTACCCGCGGAGGCGGCCACGACGCCGCGACGCTTCTCCGCCTCGGAGAGCTTGGCCATACGGACGTAGGCGCCGCGCACCTTGAAGGAGCCGGCCCGCTGCAGGTTCTCCGCCTTCAGCCACACGGGGGCACCCACGGACTGTTCCAACGCTCGCGAGTGGTGCAGCTCGGTGCGTTCCACCACGCCGTCAAGCAATGCGGCGGCCTCGCGAATGCCCTCGATCCCCACGGGGAGTCGGTCAAGGGCCTCCTGGAGGTCGTGGGTCTGAGGTGCACTGGTCACGGTATGGATCTCCTGAGTCATGCGGATTCACTAGGTTGAAACATTCTGCGCCCTACTGGGGTGCAATGAAGAAGTCGAGTCATTCGGGGTCGTCCAGTGGGCTGACTCCCCCGGTGCCGGTGGCACGCGAGCGGGCCGGCGGCGGCCCGGGGGTGACATCCGGTTCATGCCATTCCCTGTCCTCATCTCCATAGAGGACGGGCCCCTCCGCCGCTTGTGCCTCGACCGCATCTTGGTCCGCCTTGACGGCCGGGTCACGCTCCCAAGAGCGCGTCGCCAGGTACTTGACCACGGTGTTCATCACGGCGAGCACGGGGACGGCGAACAGGGCGCCCACGATGCCGAAGAGGAAACTGCCTCCCGCCACGCCGAGTACCACGGCCAGCGGGTGGAGGCTCACTGCACGGCCCATGATCAGCGGCTGCAGCACGTGGGATTCCACCTGCTGGACCAACAGGACCACGGCCAACATGATGATGGCCGTGACCCAGCCGTGTGAGACCAGCGCCAACAGCACCGCGATGAAGCCGGTCAGCACCGCACCAACGATGGGGATGAAGGCACCCAACAACACCAGGACGGCCAGAGGGAGGGCCAACGGCACCTGCAGGATCGCCGCGCCAACACCGATGCCCACCGCGTCGATCAGGGCCACGACCACCTGCACGCGGACATAGGAGACCAGGCTGGCCCACCCGCGACGCCCCGCGCCGTCCATGGCGCCCCGCGCCCGGCGAGGGAAGAGCCCCACGGCCCAGCGCCAGATGGTCTCCCCCTGCAGCAGGAAGAAGATCAACGCGAACAGGGTCAGGATCAGCCCGGCCCCGAAGTGTCCCACCGAGGTCAGGCCCGAGGCGGCGGAACGCACGATGCTGTCTTGGTTCTCGTTGAGGGCGTTCAGCCCCGAGTCGAGCCAACCATCGATGGTGGAGGCGCCGATGTTCAGTGGCCCGTCGTTGAGCCAGACCTGCACCTCCTTGACGCCCCTGACCGCTTGGTCGATCAGGTCCGGGACATTCTTGGCCATGGTCCGGATGACCGCGTACAGGGCTCCGGAAATCGCAGCGAGGAAGAGCAGGAAGGTGACGGTGACGCTGAGCGCGTTGGGGAAGTGGAAGCGTTTCTCGAGGAAGACCTTGACCGGCAGCAGCAACCCGGCCAGGAGGGCCGCGACCATCAACGGGATCACGAGGTTGGACAGCTTGGCCAAGCCCCAGCAGACGCCCGCAGAGACCAGCACGATGATGGCGATGCGCCAGCTGTAGTCTGCCGCGATGCGCAGCGGTCGTGGAACGTCGTGCGGGGCGGTGGCGGCCTTGGCGTGGGCTTCCTTCTCCGCTTGGGCCGTGTGCCCCAATCCACGGCGGGCCGTTGCCGTGATGGGCGGGTCCAGGAAATCGAACTCGTCCGCAGCGTTGGCGTCCTCGATGCGCTGCTTGGCCTTACGCACCCACGTAGAGACCTTGAGCTCGCGCGATTCCTTCGACGAGGACTCCTCCGACGACGGCCCTTCGCCCTCGGGTGCTTCCTTGCTCACGTGTGGTTCCCCTCGGTCTTCTCAGGTTTCTCCTGCAGCCTAGACCCGGCTGAGGGATCCACCGTCATTACGAACAAAACAGCCCGTCGCGCCGGTGACTTCTGGTTGCCGGCGGGACGGGCTGTCGGAGTTCAAGCGAGCATCAATCCGCCAGTGACCGGATGATCGAGATGAGGCGGATCATCTCGACGTAGATCCAGACGAGGGACAGCGTGAGGCCGAAGGCGCAGCGCCAGGAGAAGTCCTGCGGGGCGCCACCACGGATGGCGGTCTCGATGTCTTCGAAGTCGGTGATGAGGTAGAAGGCGCCGATGGCGATGCCGATGACACCGATCAGCAGGCCGATCCAGCCGGTGCGGAAGTTGATGGCCCCACCGGAGACCATGGAGATGATCCAGTTGACCAGCGCGAAGCCCACGAAGGCCCAACCGGCCGTGTAGACGATCTTGCGCATCTTGGGGGTGGTGCGGAACTTCCCTGAGCGGTTCAGGAACAGGCAGACGCCGAAGACCAGTGCGGTGCCGAGGATGGCCTGCAGCACGATGCCGGGGTAGATGATCTCGAACAGGGCGGAGATGACGCCGAGCAGGAAGCCCTCGAGCACCGCGTAGGCGATGGACAGCGCCGGGGAGGCCTTGGCCTTGAACTGGTTGACGAGGCCGATCACCAGGGCGGCGATGGAGGCGAGGCCCGCCACGGCCACGAGCGGGCCGAGGCTCTGGGCGTTCTGGGCCATGTTCATCAACAGCATCCAGCCGATGACGCCGCCGACGAGGATTCCCGCGGCCATGACGAGCATCTTGTTGAGGACGTCGTTGATGTTCATGCCGCGTTCGGTGGAACCGGGGCGGCCCGGAGCCTGGGCGTACATGGATTCCAGGTCATCCACCTGAGGTGCAGGCATCGCGTTGGCGGCCTGGCCCGCGCGCACCTGATCCTGGAAGGTCTTCGAACTGAAGACGGGGTTGGAACTCTTGGCCACGTGAAATCACTCCACATCGGATGTCATGGTCTTTCAAACAACCCTATAGGAGTTCCCTGTCACTTCGCTGTGCGACGGGTGCCACTGCGCTACAAGCGAAGAGCGGACTCACCAGGCCAGTGCGGTCCTGGATCCTGGGGCGATCTCCGTGTGGCCGGCATCGCGAATCTGCACCGTGGCTTGCTTGCGGGTCTTACGCATGGCTCGTGCGTCCAGCGGCGTCAGCACGGAGGGCTGGCCGGCCTGCATCCATGCCTCGCGTGCCTCCGGGGTCAGACGCACGGCCCACTCGAAAGCGGCATGGGCGGACTGAGCGGCGGCCTTGCCCGTGGACATGTCCAGAGAGGTGTCAACGCCAAGGTGCAACACCGGCACCCCCTCCGGCGCGGGCACGGAGTGTTGCACTGCCTCACCGGTGTGTTCCAGCTCGGTTCCGGCCACCTGCAGCTGCTTCATGCGGCCGGTGAGCGGGTAGGTGGTGGGTGCCTGCGCGGCGGCGACGGCACGCCCCACGTGCACCACCACGGCGCCTTGTGCCTCGACCGCACGCAGGTCCTTGGGCTTACCCCGCCGCGTGGATTTGCCCTGACCGGACACGTACCAGGGTTCCCAATGTTCGTCCTCGGGGAAGGCCGTGATGGCGGCTGCGGAGGCCAAGGCCGCGGCCAAACAGGTCTCCTCGTGCCCGGCAGGGTCTGCGGGGTCCTTCAGGACGGCGATGGGCTGGATCATCTCGACGGCTGGCACGGGATCCATTTTCCCACGCTTCGTGCCGGCCGCAGTGTTGGTACCCCCAGTCGGACTCGAACCGACAACACAAGGATTTTAAGTCGCTGTGTTTTGGTAAGATTGCGCCCCAGGATCGGCCTAGATCCGCATTATTCCGGGGATCTGAAAGGTAACACCAATTGCTAGTAATGGCTACAGACGGGTAGCAATGGCTACAGTAATGGC
>NZ_JALAGT010000002.1 GCF_022712295.1 Galactobacter sp. | reverse complement strand
CGGCAGGTAGCGGCGTACGGTCGCAGCGATGTCGGAGGCGACGGCTTCCGCCGGTAGCTCCGCGATGGGAGCCAGCCGAAGCACGTAGCGAGCGATACCGATCCCGAGGAGATGGCCGCCCAACAATTGCAGTGGGGGAGTCGTGTTGGTGGCTGGTGGGGCGCCGGTCTCCGCGGACGTGTCGGTAGTGCGCAAGAGGCGCTGCATGATCGGGAACAGCCTGCTCTGCAGCGCGGCCTCCAGATGGTCGCGATTCTCAGTGGACTCCATTCCGGACCGAATCAGGGCGATGAAGGTGGATGCGGTGGGTTCGGTCTCCCACAGCTTCAGGAAGGCCTGTGCGAATCGTTCGGGGAACTCATCCGTAGGGACGGTGTCCAGCTCCAGGGCGGACTCCATGCGGTCGGCGTGGCGCAGGATCGCCTCGTCGAAGAGTCCCTGTTTGCCGCCGAAGAAGTGCTTGACCATGGCCACGTCCACGCCTGCCTCCGAGGTGATGGCGCGCAATGAGGACGCCGCATAGCCGTGCTCGGCAAACAGCTTGATGGCGGCATCCAGGATGGCCTGGCGCGTGGATTCGCTCCCGCTTCGCCGGCCGCCAGGGTGCCGCGAGGCACCCGCTGGAGCCGGGCCGTCGGGCAACGATGTGCCGTCACTGGTGACGGAGGTCATGAAATATCCCCTCAACGCTCGTTGAACTCAATGGGTGTTGAGTTCTATGGTGGTCTACGAACCGTTCGGCCGCAAGCCGATCCCCTCACATTCAACCCCATCAGGAGATCCCGATGAGTACAGAAGAGAAGGCTGTGGAACCGGCGTCCTACCCGACGCTGACCGCAGACGAGAAGAAGAAGAACTGGGTCAAGGCCGGCAGCCTCGGTGTGGCCATCGCCGCCATCGGCTGCTTCTTCGCGATCATGTTCCTATGGCCCATGACCACCACCGATCCCAAGGGCATCAACCTCGGCGTCGTGGCTCCGGAGAAGACTCAGGCTCAGGTCGTCAAGCAGCTCGAGTCCCAGGACAAGGACCTCTTCGACATCACCACCTACTCCGATGAGGCCGCAGCCAAAAAGGCCGTCGAAGAGCGTGAGATCACCGGAGCCTTCGTGGTGGGATCCGATGGGTCCAAGCAGATGCTGACGGCCTCCGCCGGCAATGCGCAGGTCACGCAGATGCTCACGCAGATGGCCAACGGCATGTCCACGCAGGGTGAGGCGCAGGCGGCCGACGCCGCCCAGAAGGTCAAGGAAGCCCAGGAGAAGCTGGCGGCTGCGCAGCAGGCGGGCCAGGACGTTCCGGCGGACCAGCAGGCTCAGGTCGAGGCTCAGGCCAAGCAGGTCGAGGCGCTGCAGGCCAACGCCAAGGTCGAGGTCACGGACGTCGTCGCCAACGCAAACGCTCAGTTGGGCATGCTCACCGTGCTTCCCGTCCTGATCGGTGGTGTGGCCGGCTCCATGATCGCCACCCTGGCCGTCAAGAAGCGCTACATGCGCTTCGCGACGCTCGGCATCGGTGCCCTGGCCATGGGTCTGCTCGGTTCCCTCATCATGGGCACGTGGTTCGGCCTGCTGGAGGGCAACTACTGGGTGGACGCGGCAGCGATTGCGCTTGGCATGCTCTCCATCGCCGCGTGCATTACCGGCCTGGCCTCGGTGCTCGGAATGGCGGGTGTCGGACTTGGCGTGGTCGTCTTCATGCTCTTCGCCAACCCGTGGGGCGGCTCCATGATGCCCACCGAGTTCCTGGCCACCCCATGGGGGACCATCGGTGCGCACATGCCCAACGGCACCGTGATGAACCTACTGAAGAACCTCAGCTTCTTCCCGGATGCTTCCACGGGTGGACAGTGGTTGACCCTGGCTATTTGGGCCGTGGCCGGCCTCCTGCTCCTGTGGCTGGGTTCAGTGCTCAACCACGGCAAGATCGGCCGCAAGAAGGCCGCAGCATCCGCGACCGAGGCCTCCAAGAAGGAAGGCGCCCACGTGGCCGAGGGCAACGCTTCGGACTGACGCTGACCGGTCGAGGTTGAAGGGCTGAGGTCGGCAATCCGACGATGGACAGATCCCCTAGGGATTCCGTCGCCACCACATACTTAGAGGGTGTGGCAGTGACGGAATGCCTGGGGGATCTGTTGTGCTTTATAGCCTGCGGGTGCAGGCGGCTGGCGGGGAGTGGGACTCAGTGAGACTCCACGGACTCCTTGCGGCCGCGCTTCTTCCTGCCGCCGGAGGGCTCCCCGTGGTGGGACTTGTTGTCGATCCACTGCAGCGCCACCGCGGAGACGATGAAGGCCATATGGATGATCACCTGAGCCATCACGCCCTCCCAGGTGTAGGCGGAGTCCTCGCTGCCGATGTTGCCGGCCTTGATGAAGGTGGCCAGCAAGTGGATGGAGGAGATCGAGATGATGCTGATGGCGAGTTTCACCTTCAGCACGTTCGCGTTGACGTGGTGTAGCCAGTCCGGCTCGTCCGGGTGCTCGTTCACGCCGAGCTTGGACACGAAGATCTGATAGCCCCCCATGATGACCATGATCAGCAGGTTCGCGATCATGACCACGTCGATCAGGCCCAGAACGGAAAGCATGATCGAGTTCTCATCGAGGTGATCGATGTTGTGGTAAACATCCGTGATCAGGTGCCACAGGTCCACCAGGAAGACGACCACGTAGATCAACTGGGCGATGATCAAGCCGATGTACAGGGGTGCCTGCAGCCAACGGCTGGAGAAGATGAACACCCCGAGCGTGCGGGAGACCCCGGAGCGGCGGTAGTTGGAGAAGTCGTAGTCGCCGCTGGGCGTCACGCCTGGCGTGCGGCGCGGTTCCAATAGCGGGGATTCGGAGTCACCGGAGCGAGCGGGATCCGTAGAGGGGTGGTGGTCCACCTGGGGGAGTCCTTTCGAGTGGGCCGGAACGCGCTGATGACGCGCTCGGCCGTGAGGTCAGTGCCCACATTTTGTCAGCATCAACTGAGGGCTTGCCATGAGATGCCCGACGGTCGGCGCCCAAGCGCCGTGGGGCATGGCACCCCGACGCCGGCGGCCGACGCGTGGTCCGCGCGTCCTCGGTAGGGTGGCGACGTGACTGGGGTTGGCCTGCTAACCGTCTGCGCGCAGTGACAATCCTGCCGCGATGTCCACGTCTTCGTAGGTGCCCACCCAGCCGGCCTGGTGCACCAGCGCGGTACCGAAGATCGAGGTCCAGAACGTCTTGGCCGCTCTCTGGACTCCATGCTGCGCCGTCCATCCTCGAGAAGCGATGTGTTCGCCGAGGAAGTGTTCCGACCGAGAGAGCAGTAGGCGCAGGTATCCGGAGACCACACCCTTGAGCTCCTCGTTGTTGCGGGCCAGCGTCAGGGACGAGACCACGGCGGTCAGTGAGGGCATGGACAGCGCCGTGCGTGCGATGGCGGTGGCGAAGGCTTCGGGGGTGCGGGCCGAGCGCGCCGCGCGGGGTAAGCGTGAGGTATCCCGGAGAAAGCGGGCGAAGGCGGCGTCGACGTAGAGCCGATCCTTGGAACCGAAGTGGTGCGTGACCTGATTCGGGAAGACCCCTGCGGCCTGCGCCACCTGCTTCACGGTCAGCTCTGCCGGGGAATGCGAGATGACCAACGCGGCTGCTGCTGTGCGAATGGTCATACGGGTGTCGCGGCGAGTGGACATGACGCTATTGTATGTCGTACAACTATTGTTGTATCCCGTACAAGAACTGAGTGGAGTGTGTTTTGGGCGTCGTCGTGACCGGCTATGGAGCCGTGACCCCGTTGGGGGCGGATGTTGATGAGTTCTGGGAGGGGCTCGTGACCGGTCGTTCCGGCGTCGAGGAGCTCCGGCTGGACCCCGAGCTCTTCGAACAACCACGTCAGGCGGTGGGACGCGTGAACGTGGACTTCGGTGAGGTCATGGGCAAGGCCGCAGCGAAGCGCCTGGACCGTCAGCAGCAGCTGGCACTGGTGTCCGCACGCGAGGCCTGGAAGGACGCAGGCGAGCCCGAGGTGGAACCGGATCTGCTGGCCACGAGCATCGGCACCGGTATCGGTGGACTCCGCACCCTCCTGGACGAGGAGGCCAAGCTGCATGCCAAGGGCGCCCGCCGGGTCTCCCCGCGCACGGTACCGCAGCTGATGGCCAACGCGGCGTCGGCGCAGGTGAGCATCGAGTTCGGTGCCCGCGCCGGTGTCTACACGCCCGTCTCCGCGTGCGCCGCAGGGGCCGAGGGTCTCGCGATGGGTGCGCGACTGATCGAATCGGGTGAGGCGGACGTCGTGATCGCCGGTGGTGTCGAGGCCGCCATCGCGCAACTCACCGTGGCCGGGTTCTCCCAGACGCAGGCGCTGGCCACGCCAGGCGTGGACGAGGACCTGACTCTTCTGTCCAGTCCCTTCGCCGCGGATCGCAAGGGATTCGTCCTGGGTGAGGGAGCGGGTGTCCTGATCCTCGAATCGGAGGAGCACGCCGCGGCGCGTGGGGCACGAGTCCATGCGCGTCTGGCAGGTTGGGGTGTCACGTCGGATGCCCATCACATCACGGCTTCCGACCCGGAGGCCGGCGGACAGTCCCGCGCCATCGAACGCGCTCTGCGTAAAGCCGGGCTGACGGCCGCCGACATCACGCAGGTGAACGCTCACGCCACGGGTACGTCGGTGGGCGACGACTCCGAGGCCCTGGCGCTGACCCGCACCGGCCTCGCGGACCACGTTGCCGTCACCGCGGTGAAGGGCGCCACCGGGCACCTGGTCGGTGCGGCCGGTGCGGTGGAGGCCATCGCCTCCGTGAAACAGGTGGAGACCGGGCTGGTTCCTCCCACGCATCACCTCGCCGCTGATGATCCCGCCTGCGGGCTGGACGTGGTCAGGGGGACGGCCCGGAAGGTGGGCGGCCCGGTGCTGTCCAACTCCTTCGGCTTCGGCGGCCAGAACGTGTCCCTGATCTTCACCGCCTGAGGCGGGCGGTCCCGGAGCCGGGCCGTTCACCATGTAGTCGGTGACCGCGTAGTGTTGGCGGATGCAGCGGTCTGATCCGGGGCGTCGTCGCTCACCCAAACAATGGCTGATCAAGAAGATCGTCGCGCCGTTCTCGGCGCCACGCCTGGACATGGCCAAGGACTATGAGTTGGTTCGTCGCTTTCAGCAGAAGCTGGCAGCTGCGCGCACCCGGCCCGGCAAGTCATGGGAGGATCACCGGCTCCCCGGGCTGGAACAGGATCCGGAGATCCTGATCCGGGTGTTCCGGCCCCGCAAGTTTCAGGACTCGACCTTGCTGGTGTTCTTCCACGGTGGTGGCTGGGTCACAGGGAACACGGATAGCTATACCCCTGCCTGCACAGCCATGGCGGAGGCCACCGGTCGCGTCGTCGCTTCGGTGAACTATCGCCTGGCACCGGAGCACCCCTTCCCGGCCGGCCTGCGTGACTGCTACCAGGTGGCGCGCACTTTGATCCAGGAGCCACAACGGTTGGGCGGCCCCGCGGACAAGGTGGTGCTGGTGGGGGACTCCGCCGGCGGGAATCTTGTCGCAGCCGTGTCCCTTCTCCTGCGTGAACAAGGTGAAGAACCCGCCGACCAGCAGATTCTGTTCTACCCCGTGGCGCATTTCGACCACGACCCAGCAACGTCGCCCTTCGAATCCGTACGGGAACATGGGGAGGACTATCGGCTGACCAACCTGGAGGTTCAGCAGTATCTGAACCTCTACGTTCCCGACCCGAAATGGCGCATCCATCCGCTCGTGGCGCCGTTGAAGGCGGAAGATCTCTCCGACCAGCCGGAGACTCTGCTGATCACCGCCGAACTCGACCTCCTGAGGGATGAGGGGGAGGCCTACGCGGAAGGACTCCGGGCGGCCGGCAACAGGGTCAGCGTCCACCGGATGCCGGAGGCCTTCCACGGATTCCTCACCATGCCGCGCTACTCACGTCCCGTACGGCAGGCCTACCGACTCATGAACGCCTTCCTTGGCGGGGTGCGCGTGGATGAGGGGCCGTCAACACCCGAGGCCGGCGAATGAGATGGGGCGGGCACCCCAGTGAACACGGCTGGGAGCGGCTGGACAACGCGTCCAACATCTTCCTGGCCGCGCGGAACTCCGTGGACTCCAAGGTCTTCCGACTCAGCGCGGACCTGAACACGGACGTGGATGCTGTCCTGCTGCAGCAGGCTCTGGACACGACGTTTCAACGGTATCCCCTGTACTCCTCGGTGGTGAGGAAGGGACTCTTCTGGTACCACCTCCAGAGCAGTGAATTGCGTCCGCGGGTGGAGCCGGACGCCCTGCCCGTCTGCGCAGCGTTGTACAAGCCGGACCAGCCCGGCCTCCTGTTCCGTGTGGTTCACTTCCGCCACAGGGTCAGCCTCGAGGTCTTCCATGCGCTCTCCGACGGCACCGGCGCGCTGTGGTTCTTCCAAGACCTCTTGGACGAGTACGCAGCTCTGCTGGATCCGACGGCCGGGGCCCAGCCGGGTCCGGAGTCACGACGACCGGAATTGCACAGTCTGAGCCGTGACAGCTTCTCCCACTACTTCCGGAGGCAGAAGAGGCGGGAACGCTCATCGGAGCGGAAGGCAGACACCGAGGTGCAGGCCACGTCCTCTGTGCTGGCGACGAGCCGGCGTGGAGCGAGGGTTCATCGGGTGAAGGGAACGTACACACCGGACCTGCGCACGCACCTGGTGGAGCTGACCCTGCCGGCCGCTGAGGTGCTCCAGCTGGCCCGGGCCGAGGGCGTGTCCCTGACGATGTATCTGGTGGCGGTGTTCTTCGACTCGGTCCGTTCGGCCGCCGGAGGAACCACGGGGCTGGGAGCGGCCCGGACGCTGGCCGTCAGCGTGCCGGTGAACTTGAGGGCGCTCTTTCCCTCCACGTCAGCCCGGAACTTCTTCGCGGCGGTGACGCTGCAGCACACCTATGGCCAGGGGCCCGACGACGTCGGATCGGTGGCGCGAGGGTTGGAAGCGCAGTTCCGGCCGCAGATCACGCCGGAGGCGCTGGAGATCAAGATGCGTCGTTTCGCCCGATTCGAGCGCATGCTGGGCTTGAGGATCGTTCCCCGGGCCATCAAGGACGTGGTGCTCAGCGCCATCAACAGGGTCAACAATCGAGGCATCACTGTGGCCATCTCCAATCTGGGGCGGGTGACGTTGCCCGCGGGTGCCGAGGAGCGTGTGAAGTCGATGTCTCTCAGTGTCTCCGCCATCCGTCCGCAATTGTCCGTGATGTCTCATGCCGGATACCTGACCCTGAGCTTCACCTCGCCCTTCGTGGAAGTGCCGCATGTGCGTGAGGCCGCACGCTTCTTCCGCGAACAGGATGTTGCCGTGCGGGTGGCGGCAACGGCCGTGACCGAGAACGACCTCGGAGGGGTGCAGCGATGAACCACTGCGGTGCCTGCGACGTGGACGTCGTCGGCGACTGGTCCAAGTGCCCCCTGTGCCACACGGCCCTGTCCGTTCCTGATTCGCTGCGGCCTTCGACTTCTGATCCGACAGCGCCCGTACCGGAGGCCGCTGCGGATCCCTGGCCCAGAGCGCCGATCAGGTTCACGCGGCGACTGCTGACTCGAGCCCTGCTCGCGGGTTCCCTGATTGTCATTGCGGCGTCCCTTGCCGCGCAACTGCTGCTGCTCGGGGATCACCAGTCCGTCGGCTGGTTTCGTTCGGTGTGGTTGGGTCTGACCTGCATGTGGCTGTTGGTCATGACCGCCGTGCACAAACGACGCAATGTCGCCAAGGCCGCGCTGTATCTCACCGTGCTGGTGTCCGGTGCGTGCGCCTACTGGGACTTCCTGACCGGTTGGCACCGTTGGTCGTTGACGTACGCCGTGCCGATCGTGTGTGCAGGGGCCGCGATAGCGGTCCTGATCACCGTGCGGATCATGCGTATGGAGACCGGGGACCACATCCTCTACACGGGGGCGGTGTCCGTGCTGGGAGTTACCCCCGTCCTCTTCGTGATCTTCGGTTGGTCCACCAATCCGTGGGCAGGCGTGATCAGCGCCTGCGGTAGTGGCACCGTCCTGCTGTCGCTGCCCACCACGAGCGGCAGGACCATGTGGGCGGAGCTGACCAAGCGCTTCCACATGTGACTCGACAAGAAAGGTGCCCCCGGCCCATCCAATCGCGCGGAATCCACGAGGTCGGACGGGCCGGAGGCGCGAGACCGCTCACCGGAGGAGGGTCACTCCACGAGCTTGCCCTTCGGGGAATCGTCCAGGTGTTCCTCGGCCAGGTCGCGGAAGGACTCGGGGGCCTCGGGCAGCGGCTCGAACTCGACGCCACCGGTGGGGGACCACAGGAAGTTGCCCTTCAAGGCCGGGTCCTGCTCCGGGAAGTCGGAGCGGTTGTGGCAGCCGCGGGTCTCCTTGCGCTCCAGTGCACATTCCAGGGTGGCGCGGGCGGCCAAGAGGGAGCCCTTCAGATCGAAGGCGTGCGCCAGGTCGTCGAAGCCTGCGATGTCGGGGTGCGCCGTGACGTGCTCGGCTCGCTCCTCCAGCACGGAGAGCTTCTCAAGCCCGGCGCGCAGGCCTGCCTCGGAGCGCACCACACCTGCATGCTCGGTCATGACGTTGCGGACCTCGCGCTGCAGGCGGCGAGGCACCTCGAATCCGTCGTCCATCAACAGTGCGTCGATCTCGGCGCGGGCCTCCGCGATGGCCTCGGGCGAGCGGTGCACGTCGGTGCGCTCGGAGGCGAAACGGGCGGCCTCGCCACCGGTGATGCGTCCGTAGACCAGCAGCTCGATCAACGAGTTGCCGCCGAGCCGGTTGGCGCCGTGAAGGCCGGAGGAGGCCTCGCCGATGGCGTAGAGGCCGTCAACGCCCGTGCCGTGATCGTGGGCGCGGACCCACACACCGCCCATGGAGTAGTGAGCGGTGGGGGCGATCTCGATGGGGGACTCGGTGATGTCCAGCATCTGCAGGTCGATCAGCGTGCGGTAGATGCGCGGCAACTTCTCGAGGATGACCTCGCGCGGCAGATGCGAGACGTCCAGGTACACCCCGCCGTGCTCGGTGCCGCGGCCCTCCGCGATCTCCGTGTAGTTGGCCAGGGCCACACGGTCACGGGTGGAGAGTTCCATGCGCTCGGGGTCGTAGCGTTCCATGAAGCGCTCGCCCAGGGAGTTGCGCAGGATGCCGCCCTCACCACGGGCGGCCTCGGAGACCAGGGTGCCTGCGGCGTCGTCGGGCTCGAGCAGTCCGGAGGGATGGAACTGGACCAGTTCGGCGTCCCGGATGCGGGCGCCGGCCAGCGCTGCCAGGCGGAACGAGTCGCCGGTGTTCTCGTCGCGGCGAGAGGAGGTGTAGCGCCAGATGCGGGTGTGACCGCCGGCCGCCATGATCACGGCGTCCGCGTCGATGCGGACCTTGTCTCCGGTGACGACGTCGAAGCCGTAGGCGCCGAAAACGGTGCCGTCGGCGACCAGCAGTCGGGTGATGTAGACGGTGTCGATGATCGGTACGTCCAGTTCGGCGGCGCGACGCACCAGCGTGCGCTGGATCTCCAGACCCGTGTAGTCGCCGGCGTAGCAGGTGCGGCGGTACTTGTGGGCGCCGAAGAAGCGCTGCGAGATCCGCCCGTCGGCCTCACGGGCAAACGGCATGCCCCAGCGTTCCAGGTCCTCGATGCCGCGGGCAGCGTTCTGAGTGACGGTCTCCACGATGGCCGGGTCGGCAAGGTAGTAGGACTCGCGCAGGGTGTCCGCGGCGTGCTGCTGCCAGGAGTCCTCGGGGTCCATGGTGGCCAGGGCTGCGTTGATTCCTCCTGCTGCGAGGGTCGTGTGGGCATCGTGCTTGCGACGCTTGCCAACCGCCAGGACCTGGACTCCGCGTTCGGCGAGTTCGATGGAGGCCCGTAGGCCGGCTCCGCCGGTGCCGATGACCAGGACGGAGGTCGTGAGGACGCGTTCGTTGTTGCTCATGAGGACAAACTTAGGAAGGCCAACCTTCATGCGTCTAATGATTTATTCACCTAGACAACATGCGCCTGCCGTATGGATAGGATGGGAGGTATGAACTTGGTCCAGTTACAGGCGTTCGAAGCGGTGGCCAGAACGGGTACCTTCACGGCGGCAGCCGAGGAGCTCTTCGTCACTCAGCCCTCGCTCTCACGTCAGATCGGCTCGCTGGAGGCAGAACTAGGGGCCGTGCTCTTCCAGCGCAGCCGCGCGGGCGCCACCCCGACGCTGGCCGGGAAAACCCTGTTGCCCATCGCCACGCGCATGCTCGCAGATGCCGAGGCGGCTCACGTCGAGATGGCGGCCCTGGCCGGCCTCAAACGCGGCCGCGTGCGTATCGGTGCCCCGCCCACGCTGTGCGTCTCGGTCCTCGCCGAGGTCCTGGCCGCCTTTCGCGCCCGCTTCCCCGGCGTCGCCATCGAGGTCACGGAATCCGGCTCGCGCGCCCTGGCGGAGGGCCTCTCCGAGGGGCGTCTGGACTTGGCGCTCACAGTGGATCGCGGACCGGTGGGCCCCGCCGTCATCTCCGAGCACCTGTTCCGAGAGGAACTCGTGGTGGCCAGTGCCATGCCCGACGCCGTGGGCTCGGCTCCCGCTGTCGTCGCGCCGCAGGCGCGTGACGAGTCCGCTGACGGCGTAGGTCCGGAACCCGCCGTCGGGCACAAGGCCGTCGAGATTCCGGAGACCATGACCCTGGCGCAGCTGGCGGAGACGCCGCAGGTGGCCTTCAACCGTAACTACGACTTGCGCAGGGCCACCGACATGGCCTTCCACCAGGCCGGGCTGACCCCCACCATCGCGGTGGAGGGGACGGAGATGGATGCCGCACTGCGCTTCGTTGAGCGCGGTCTCGGCGTGGCCGTGGTTCCGGCCACGATCCTGTTGGGGCGGCCCGGGCTGCGTGCCTCACGGCTCGTGGAGCCCTCCCTGACCCGTACCGTCGGGGTGACGGTACGCGCCGGGACAGCGCTGGATCCGGCGTCGGAGTCCATGCGGGAGATCCTCAAGCAGACCGTGGAGCAACTGACCGGGCCTGGGGCCTACTTCGCCGACCTCGTGACCACCGTCTGACCGGCTGGATGCGACGAGGCCCCGCCCACGTCGGGTGACGTGTGGGCGGGGCCTCGTAGCGGTCTGGGGCGTTGGCAACCGGTCAGTTCGACTTGGGTGCGAGGGTGGTCATGATGGAGAAGAACTCCTCCACGATGCTGCGCAAGCCCTCGTCATTCAGGTCATCCGATTCCACGAGCATCGACAGGAAGGCCAGTACCCCACCGGCCGCGAAAACCGCTCTGGTGTTGGTGCGCACGTCTGCCCCCAACTCCGCAGCCAGTGCTTCCTCGACCCAGGACTGGGCCGTCTGCTTGGCAGTGGCATACGGCGAGGACGGGCGCAGCACCTGACGGTACAACGGACGCTCACGCCACACTTCCGTCATGATCTGCACCAGTGCCTCTGGCGGCTCCGCAGTGTGGAAGTCCTCGTCCGGTGGCAACGAACTGGTCAAGGATTCCAGACGCATCTGGATGGCATACGCCAGGACCTCGTCCACGGACTTGAAGTGTCGGTAGAACGTGGGCCGGGAGACCCCGGCCTCCGCGCAGAGCGCGGAGACCGCGACCTTGACTGACTGTTCCTCGTACGACACCAGCCGCACCATGGCCTCGGCCAGGGCGGTGCGGGCCGCCTCCGGCCGAGGATCTGGACGCTGCGTCATGCCGAGGGGCTGGAAGCGGAACCACTCGCGGCAAGCTCCTCACGCGAATGCGTGTGATGCTGCGTGAGCTTCTCGCCCTCGATGTCCACGTTCGGGATCAGCCTGTCCAGCCACTTCGGCAGCCACCAGGCGGACTTGCCCAACAGGGTCATCACGGAGGGGATCAGCACCAGGCGGACCACGAACGCGTCCAACAGAACGCCGAAGGCCAGCGCGAAGCCAATGGGCTTGATCATGGTCATCTCGGAGAAGATGAAGCCACCGAACACGGAGATCATGATGATCGCGGCCGCGATCACCACGCTGCGGCCCGCACGGACGCCGCGGACCACGGCCTTCCGTGCCTCCATGCCGTGGGCATAGGCCTCACGCATACCCGATCCGAGGAAGAACATGTAATCCATGGCGAGGCCGAAGAGGATGCCGACCAGGATGGTGGGCAGGAAGGACAGGATGGGGCCGGGGGTCTCCACACCGAAGAAGTCGGCCAGCCAACCCCACTGGTATACAGCGACCACGGAACCCAGCGCAGCCAGGTAGGAAAGCACGAAGCCCAAGGTCGCGATCAGCGGCACCAGCAGCGAACGGAACACCATGATGAGGATCAGCAGGGACAGGCCGACCACGATCACCAGGTAGAGCGGCAGGGAGTCCACGATCTTCTCCGACATGTCGATGTTGGCCGCGGCGGAACCTGCCACACCGATCTTGTACTCGTCGGCCAGTGGCCAGTCGTCACGAAGGGTGTGAACCAGGGACTCCGTGCTGGACGCGGTGGGACCACTCTCGGGGATCAGCTGGAACAGGGCCTGGGAGTTGTCCTTCGACACCACGGCGGGAACCACGGCGGAGACCGACTTGGTGTCCTTCAGCTCCTGGCCGATCTCGATCTGCGCTTCCTGCGCCTCATTGTCACTCAGGCCGTCCGGCAGATCGGCCAGAATGATCATCTGGGCGTTCTGACCCTCCCCGAACTTGTCGGAAATCTTGTGGTAGGCCACGTATTCGCTGGTGTCATGGCCGGCCGAGCCGTTGTCGGGCAGGTTGGTGCGCATGTCCAACGCGGGCAGGGCCAAGGTGCCGAGCACCGCGATACCTGCCACGGTGGCGACCGCGGCGCCCCAGCGCGGGAAGGCCTTGACGTTGTTGGTGCTCTCCTTGAGGGATTCCACCGGGTCGGCGGCCTCCGCCTGTCTGCGTTCCTTGCGCTTGAGCAGCTTGAACTTGAGCAGGCCGAGTAGTGCGGGCGTCAGCGTGATGGCGATGAGGACGGCGACCACCACGGAGATGGCGCCAACGGTACCCATGAGCCCGAGGAAAGGCAGGCCGGAGAAGTTGAGCGCCAAGAGGGCGATGACCACGGTGGCGCCGGCGAAGACCACCGCGTTACCGGAGGTTCCGTTGGCCAGGGCCGCGGAGTGCACCACGTCGTGGCCCTGCTTGAGCTGGGTGCGGTGACGGTTGACGATGAAGAGCGAATAGTCGATGCCGACCGCAAGACCCAACATGATGCCGAGCACCGGGGTCACGGACGCGATGTCGGTGATGTGGCCGATCAGCATGGCGATGCACGCGCCGATACCCACGCCGATGATGGCGGAGATCAGGGGCAGGCCCGCGCCGATCAAGGTTCCGAGCATGATGAACAGGACCACGGCCGCGACGACCACACCCACGATCTCGCCGACGCCGATGATGGAGCCGACCTCAGGGGAACCGGAGAAGTTGAAGGTGACGCCGGCTACCTTGGACTTCGCATCGAGGGAGTAGGCTCCGTCGGCATCCTTGTCCATGAAGGCGGACTTCACGTCCTCCTGGTCGGAGGCCTCGACGACGCCGGTGGAGGTGTTGAAGGTGAAGTTGATGACCGCGGTGGTGCCGTCATCGGAGACCATGTTCACGTCGGCAGCCAGCTTCATCAGCTTGGAGCCGTTCGTCAGCTCGGTCTGGCTGTCCTCGAGCTTCTTGGAGTTCTTGGTCAGCTTGGTCTGATTCTGATCCAGCTTCTTCTGGTTGGACTCCAGCTCCTTGGATCCGGCGTCGAGCTTTGCCTGAGCGGCTCCGAACTGCTGCTCGATGATGGCATCAGTGGCGCCCTGAGCCTTGGCGGCTTCCTTGGCCTGATCCAGCTGCTGCTGTTGCTCGGAGAGCTGCTTCTTGGCAGCGTCCAGCTTCTTCTGAGCGGCGTCCAGTTGCTTCTGGCCGTCCTCGAGCTTGGTCTTACCGTTGTCGAGTTCCTTCTGGCCATCCTTGAGCTTCTGCTTCTGCTTGGCCAGATCCGCGTCAGTTGCGAAGGGGTCCGTGGCGGTGGCCACGTCGCCGTCGTTGACACCCTCGATGAGGTCGGCGATGTCCTGCTTCTGCTGCGACGTGAACTTCTTGTCGTTGTCGGTGGAGACCACCATCTGCGCCGAATCGGTGCCGCTGCCGGAGTCGTCGGACTCCTTCATGAGCTTCTCGACCTGGGAAGCCACCTTGGTGGTGGGGGTGTCACCCACGTCCATGGCCTCGGTCATCTTCACTCCGGAGAGGCCTACGGCTCCTCCGAGGATGATGAGCGCGGCGAGCCATGAGCACACAACGGCCCAGCCGTGGCGCGCACACCACTTTCCGATCTTGTACAGCAATTCAGCCATGAGTCCTCCGGGTTGGTTACGGACGGATGCAGTGGACCCCAGATGGGCCCGAGACGACGAGAAAGCCCGCGGAGCCTTGAGCGTCGACGCATCAAGGGCACGGACTTTTGAAACACATGTTACACACCTAGGTGCTACGCATGCGACGCGAAGGATGGTGATCCGAACCACAGGTTGATCTAGGGTTGGGTCATGAGCGACGATGTATCCTCCACCCCGATTCCCCGTCCTGTCGACGATCCCGAGCCCGTTCCGGCGGAGACCAGGGACTGGACCTTCGTCCTGAACACCGGTTGCCCGGAGTGCGGCTGGAATCAGTGGCCGGATGTCGATTCGCTGCGTGAGGCCTGGGACAGGAATGTGGCCGTATGGCCCGACCTGGTCACTGCCACCGCGTCTTCTGCTCGGCCCGACGACCACACCTGGTCCGCGCTGGAGTACGGTTCCCACGTTCGGGACATGATCCGGTTGCTGCGGATCCGCGCGTCGATGATGGTGCAGCGTCACGACCCGGAATTCTTCAACTGGGACGGTGACGGCGCCAACGTGGTGCGGCGCGACTGGGCCACGGATCCTCAGGCACTGGCCCAAGATCTGCGAAGGGCCGCGGAGGAGACGGAGGCCTTCCTCGACGCCCTGACCCCGGAACAGCTGGAGCGTACCGGTCGTCGTGGAGACGGGGCCCCGTTCACGGTCTTCACGTTGTGGCAGTACATGGGCCACGACGTGGAGCACCACGTCTGGGACGTGGTGGGCAAGCGCGCCTGACCCACCTTTCGCTCAGACGGTGGGTTTCTCCTGCGTCAGCGGAGCCGCCACGTCCTCGAGGGACTTCCGCTCGGCCTTCACGCCGAAGAGCAACGCGATACCACCGGCCGCGATCATCAACACCGCTCCGATGATGAAAGCCAGGGCGGTGTCTCCCGTATGCCCGGTCTCCACCATCTTGGAGAACAGCAGCGGGCCGCTGATACCGCCGGCAGCGGTTCCGAGTGCGTAGAAGAAGGCGATCGCCAGCGCCCGGGTTTCCATCGGGAACACCTCGGAGACGGTCAGGTAAGCGGAACTGGCACCCGTGGAGGCGAAGAAGAGGACCGCGGCCCAACACGCCGTCATCGTGACGGCGGTCAGCGCGCCCGCATTGAACAGGGCAGCCGTGGCTAGGAGGAGGCAACCGGAGAGGATGTAGGTCCCCGAGATCATGGGCTTGCGCCCCCACGTGTCGAACAACGGGGACAGCAACAGCGGCCCCAGGAAATTGAACGCGGCGATGACTGCGTAGTAGTAGCCGGTTTGACCCGATGCCACTCCGAAGAACGTGGACAGGATCGTGGCGTAGCCGAACGTGATCGCGTTGTAGAGGAATGCCTGGCCGATGAACAGGGCGAAACCGAGCGTGGCCCGCTTGGGGTAGGTGGTGAAGATGGTGCGGGCGATTTCCCCGAAGCCGATCGCGTGGCGTTGCTTGATCTTGATCTTGGAGGAGACCTCCGTCAGTTCCTTCCCGCTCTCTCTGCTGACCTTCTCCTCGATCTCCTTGACCACTTGATCGGCCTGGTCCTCGTGCCCGTGGATGAACAACCAACGAGGACTCTCGGGAATGGTCCGTCTCACCAACAGGATCAGCAGGCCAAGGACCAGCCCGAGGGCGAAGGTCAGCCTCCAGCCGACGTCTCCGGGGAACAGGTTCTCATTCAGGGCCACGAGCGAGAGCAGCGAGCCACCAACGGCACCGAGCCAGTAGGTGCCGTTGATGACGATGTCGACCCGTCCGCGGTACTTGGCCGGGATGAGCTCGTCCACGGCCGAGTTGATGGCGGCATACTCCCCTCCGATCCCCGCACCGGTGATGAAGCGGAGGGCGAAGAACATCCAGGCCTCGGTGGTCAGCCCGGTCAGTGCGGTGGCGCCCAGGTACACGGCGAGTGTGATCATGAACAGCTTCTTGCGGCCCAGGCGGTCCGTCAGGTGGCCGAACACCAGGGCACCTATACATGCGCCGAGCACGTACAGGGCCGCTGCGGTGCCGGAGACCTCGGTCTGTGTGATGTCGATACCGCTGCCGGACTCGGTCAGCCGGGTGGTGATGTTGCCGACCACGGTGACCTCGAGACCGTCCAGGATCCAGACGGTGCCCAGGCCGATCAGCACCCTCCAGTGCCACCGTGCCCACGGCAGGCGGTCCAGGCGTGCCGGGACGTCGGTCTCGATGGTCTTGAGTTCTCTGGTCATGACGCACTTCCCTTCACAATTACCGGATTCGAACTACCTGTCGCTGTTCGGAAGGGTCACGGTGAGGTTTGGCCGCCGTTGACGTGGATCGTGGAGCCCGTGATGTAGGTGGCTTCGTCCGAGGCCAGGAAGACGTAGGCCGGAGCCACCTCGACTGGCTGGCCCGCCCTGCCGAGCCACGTGTTCTTGCCGAACTCCGGGAGTGCCTCCTGGGGCTGCCCGTGGGAAGGCTGCAGAGGAGTCCAGATGGGGCCGGGGGCCACTGCGTTGACGCGGATGCCCTTGGGCCCCAGCTGCTGCGCCAGACCCTTGGAGAAGTTGTTGATCGCGGCCTTGGTCGAGGCGTAGTCCAGCAGGTGTGCCGAGGGGGAATATGCCTGGATGGAGGTGGTGTTGATGATGCAGCCGCCGGGTTCCAGGTGGGCCGTGGCCTCTCGACAGAGGGTGAACATGGCCAGGATATTGGCGTGGAACGTGTGCTCCACCTGGTCGTCCTCGAGTTGGGCGATGTCGTCGAGCGAGATCTGCCTCCCCGCGTTGTTGACGAGGATGTCGAGGCCGCCCAGTAGTTCCACGGCACGGGGGACGAGGTCGCGACAGTATTCACGATCCGTCAGATCCCCGGGGAGCAGGTGGACGGTTCCGCCATCGGATTCGATGATGTCCTTGATGTCGGAGGCGTCCTCGGCCTCCTCGGGCAGATGTGCCAGCGCCACCTGGGCGCCTTCCCTGGCGAAGGCCAGGGCCACGGCGGCGCCGATGCCGGAATCCGCGCCGGTGATCAAGGCCTTCCGGCCCTGGAGGCGGCCGAGGCCCTGACGAAGGTCCTCACCGCGGTCCGCTTGCGGCTCGAGATCGCGGTCACTGCCTGGCTCGTTCTGGATCTGCTCAGGTGGGCTGATCCGTGGATGTGCGCTCCGGGGATCCTGGGGGCGGACTGCAGCTGCTGAGGCCGAAGCCGAGGGGATGCGTGAACTCATGTCTCACTCCTGCTGGTTTGCTCGGGTGTACTGCGTTCGATCCAGCCAACGTAGTAGCCGTGGAGGCAGAATGCATCCCCCTTGAGAATCGAGGAGATGAAGAGCAGAATGCCGGCTTTTCGGGTTCGCCGCCGTTTGACCGTGCATGTCCATTCCGGCGGGCCCATTCCGTGTCGCAGGGCCTCGGATCACATCGGCAAAGCACCCCCGACGTCGCTCAGGCGGCGATGACCGATGCCAACACCACGTACACGCCCGTCCCGCCGAAAATGCTCAGCATCATGTTGCCCCGCCAGAGGTGAAGCGCAACCGTCACGGCCAGAGCAAGGCAGACGGGCCCGGCTGCGCCCAGACTGGTGACGTCGGTGTCCTTCAACGTGTAGAAGGCCAGGATGAACATGATGCCGACGGGCATGTGCTCACCGAGGTACTCAAGCAGCTTGCTCTTGCGCAGGGGCGCCAGCGCGGCGAATGGTGCCGCGCGAAGGGCCCAGGTGATGCCGGCCGACACAAGAATGCCACAAAGGACATATAGCCAGTCAGGCATTCTCCCTCCTGTCGCGGACCCAGTAGGAGACCACCAGAGCCACGATGAACAGGGCGAAGGCGATGAGCAGCATGTTCTGCCGCGAGATCAACGCGGCCACCAGCGCGCACCCCAGCGCCAGCGCAGGAGCGGGGAGGGATCGCTTGACCTTGTACGCCTCCATTCCCAGCACCAGGAACAACGCGGTCACGGCGAAGTCGAGGCCAACCACCTGAGGCGGGATCAACGTGCCGAGAGCCGCACCCACCGTTACCGCGGTGACCCAGCCAAGGTGGAAGCCGGCCTGGATCGTGATGATCCGCGTTCGTGACCAGCCGGAGGAGGCAGGGTTCGCGGTCAGCGCGTAGGACTCATCCGTCAGGGCGAAGGTGCTGTAGGCCTTCCACCAGCGCCCCTTGACCTGCTGAAGCGGGAACGTGAGGGCATAGAACACGTGGCGGAAGTTGACCAGCAAGGTGCTCAACGCGATCTGGCACAGTGGTGCGGCGGCCGCCAGCAACCCCACCAGCAAGAACTCCATGGAGCCGGCGAAGACCACCGCGGCGAGGACCGGTGCCCACCACCAGTGCAGCCCGGACTGCACCACGAGCACGCCGAGCGCCAGACCCAGGGGCACCACCGCCAGAATCGCCGGGAGAACGGTGCGCCGGCCGGCCGCGACCTCGCCCTGCCACGCAGGGTCTCGAGGAGCACTCATCGAGCGGAGTCCTGCGCGATCTCCAGCAGGCCGGCGATCAACGGTGAACGTTCCCCCACTCGCCAATAGAGTCGGTGCACGATCTTGGGCGCGTCCAGCAGCGGGATGAATGCGAGTCCGCGCGGCACCACGTTCTCCCGGATGGCGGTGCCTGCCAGGTTCACGGCCTGTCCCACCCGCACGGTCTCCACGACCTCCTCGAAGCTGCGGGCCGAGCGAAGCGTGTACGGATGCCTGCCCAAGGCGGCTTCGATCGGGGCGAGCCAGCGTCGGGCCCCGTCGTTGTCGGTGGTGGTCACGAAGGTCTCGTCGCCCAGCTCGGCCAGGCGGACTCCCTCGGTCCGTGCGGCCAACGGGTGCCCCGAGGCCACCAGCAAGACGGCCTCTTCCGTGCCGTACGCCTCGGCCTCCAGTTCTGAGGCGGCCGGGACATCGGGTTCCGCGACGAAGGCGCAGTCCAGCCGCCCCCCGGCCACGAGCCCAGCCCAGTCGCCAAGGCCCACGCGCTGTGGACTCCAGTGCACCTGCGGGAAACGCTCGGCGGCCAGACGCAGCGCGGTGTCCACCTCTTCGCTCGGAACGGAGACCCCCACCTTCAACGTGGGAGTGCTGCCGCCACGGATCCAGTCCTCAACGCGATCCATGCTGTTCACGGTGCGGGAGGCAAGCGGCAGCAGCTCCGCCCCGGCGTCGGTCAGCGTGACCGAGCGTGGGCTGCGTTCCAGGAGGCGCCGCCCCACGAGCTTCTCCAGCGTCGCCACGGTCTCCGACAGCGAGGACGGGGAGACTCCGAGGGTCTCCGCAGCACGCGTGAAATGACGCTCGCGGGCCACGGCGAGGAAGCAGCGCAGCTGGTGGACGGTGGCCATGGGCCCCATCCTGCCACCGCAGGTGCGCAATGCCCGACGACGGGTGGTCCCGATTCGTGCGAAACGGGACCACCCGGCGTCGGGCATAGGACCGGCCTACGGCCGGTTGGGGCGTCAGATGCCCAGTGCGCGCTCCCGTGCAGGCGGTGGGCCCACCACGGTCACATCCAGCTCCGGGTGCGCCATCATGGCGGCCGGGATGGTGGCCGGGTCGATGAGGCCCTCGGTGTAGACCAGGTCGCCGTTGGCCGGCTGCGAGGTGACGTCGAAGAACGGCTCGAAGATGTCTCCGGTGAGCAGGCCCAGCATGCGCGTGTTGTGCGTGGCCATGCAGAAGGAGTGGATGGTGCCGGCGGGGGCGTGCAGGAAGTCGCCCTCGGTCAGCAACACCTCCTGGCCGTTGGCGTGGATCCAGATGCGGCCGGAGAGGCAGATGAAGTTCTCCGTGTGCAGGGAGTGGAAGTGGCGGATGATGTAGGGCTGCTGGCCGCCCAGGGAATCCACCATGAAGTAGCGGCGGTCCGTGTTCCGCGGGCGCGCCACGTAGGAGTTGATGGTCTCGGGCCAGGCGCGGTTGTCGCCGTGGCCGGAGTTGAGGATGTAGGCCTCAGTGCCCTCCGGAAGTTCGTCGAACTCGCGAGTGTCTGCCAGGGGCGCCAGGCCACCGCCGATGGCATCGTCCGGTAGCGCCAGTTCCTCGGCGCTCACGCCGGCAGGCAGAACCAGGCGGCCGGTGCCGCCCTTGGCCGGGTAGACGTGGGCATCGGTGGCCTCGCCGTTCTCCAGGATGGCGTCCAGGGCGCCTGCGTCGGCCGAGAACATCAGCAACTTGGTCATGTGCGACAGCGCGCGGTAGGCGAACGGGGTGCCCTGGGGCACGTGCACGGAGCCGCCCGCGGTGACCACATGGGTGCCCTCGGGCAGCCAGACCTGAACGGAACCGTCGGCCACATAGTAGGAGCGCTGGTGCTCGGGGAGGCGGTGCCAGGGGGTCAGAGCACCGCGCGGGGCCAGGACCCACGCCGCGTCGAAGATGCCGCCGGTGTCGGAACCGCGGGCGATGATCGTGTAGAGCTGGCCGTCCACCTCGCGGCGGATGCCTTCACCGTTGGCGACGTAGTAGGGGAGGGGCTCGCCGGGGAGCTCGTTGATGAGGGGCGCAGCGGCGTGCATCGCCTCGAGGTCGAGGCCCTGGGGTGCGTGCATGGGGTTTCTCCTGCGTTTGATGGCTGTGAAGGTGGTGTTTTCAGGCGGAGAGGGTCCGCTTGAGGAAGTTGAGTGCGTCCGCGAAGGCGTACGTGGTGCGTTCGGG
>NZ_JALAGT010000041.1 GCF_022712295.1 Galactobacter sp. | reverse complement strand
GGATCTCGGTGTCGACCTTGTCGGTTGAGACCTCGAGCAGCGGCTCATCGACCTCGACCTCGTCGCCAACTTCCTTGAGCCAGCGGGTGACGGTGCCCTCGGTGACGGACTCACCGAGCTCGGGCAGGGTCACCTCGGTGGCGTCGCCGGAGGAAGCGGGAGCAGCCGGTGTCTCTGCTGCGGGGGCCTCCTGTGCGGGGGCTTCCTGGGCAGCGGGAGCCGCAGGGGCTTCCTCGGCGGCGGGTGCTGCGGGAGCCTCCGGCTCAGCAGCGGGGGCGGCGCCGTCGCCGGCGCCGATCTTGACGAGGTCGGCACCGACCTCGACGGTCTCGTCCTCGGGGACGAGGATTTCCTCGATCACGCCGGCAACGGGGGAGGGGATCTCAGTGTCGACCTTGTCGGTGGAGACTTCCACCAACGGCTCGTCGACCTCGACGCTCTCGCCGACCTGCTTGAGCCACCGGGTCACGGTGCCTTCGGTGACGGACTCACCCAGTTCGGGGAGTGTGACGGTTTCAGACATTGTGGGCCTAGACCTTACTTGTGGTTTCTTCTTTGTCTTTTGGTGTGCGGCGTGCGCTACGCCGCCAAAAGCGGTGGGTCAGCCGTGCAGCGGCTTGCCAGCGAGGGCCAGGGCGGTCTCGCCGAGGGCCTCGTTCTGGGTGGGGTGGGCGTGGACCAGGTTGGCCACGTCCTCGGGGTAGGCCTCCCAGTTCACGATCAGTTCGGCCTCGCCGACCTGCTCGCCCAAGCGGGCTCCGATGCCGGTGACACCCACGATGGGGCCGTTCTTGACGCGGATCATCTTGACCAGGCCGGACGTGCCGAGAATGGAGGACTTGCCGTTACCGGCCAGGTTGTACTCCTGGGTCTCCACGTTCTCCTTGCCGAACTTCTCCTCGGCCTTGGGCTGGGAGTAACCCACTGAGAAGATCTCGGGTTCGCAGAAGGTGACCTTGGGGATGTTGACGTCCTCGACCACGACGGGATTGAGGCCTGCGATCTCCTCGGCCACGAAGATGCCCTGCTGGTAACCGCGGTGGGCCAGCTGCACGCCGGGGACGATGTCGCCCACGGCGTAGATGTTGCCCACGCCGGTGTGCAGGCGCTCGTTGGTGATGACGAAGCCGCGGTCCAGGGTGATGCCCTGGTCCTCGAAGCCGAAGCCGGCGGTGACGGGGCCGCGGCCCACGGCGACGAGCACCACGTCGGCGGAGACGGAGGTTCCGTCGGCCAGCGCCACGGTAGCTTGGTCCGCGTCCTGGGTGACGCCCTCGAAGAAGACGCCGGTCTTGGACTTGATGCCCTTCTTCTTGAACTCGCGCTCGAGCACCTTGATGATGGCGGGGTCCTCATTGGGGACCAGGGAGGGCAGGCCCTCCACGATGGTGACGTCCACGCCGAAGGACTTCCACATGGAGGCGAACTCGACGCCGATGACGCCGCCGCCGAGGATCACTGCGGAGGAGGGGAGCTGGTCCATCTCCAGGGCCTCGGTGGAGGTGATGACACGTCCGCCGATCTCAAGGCCCATGGTCTTGGTGGTGGAACCCGTGGCGAGCACGATGTTCTTGGCGCGGTAGGCGGTGCCGTCCACGGTCACGGTGTCGGCTGCGGTGAGTTTGCCCTCGCCGGCCAGAACGGTGATCTTCTTCATCTTCATGAGCCCGGTGAGGCCCTTGAACTTGCCGTTGACGATGCCGTTCTTGTTCTCGCGCACCTTGGCCAGGTCGATGGAGTCCAGCGAGGTGTTGATGCCGTACTTGGCGCCTTCACGGGCGTTGTCCGCCAGTTCTGCCGAGTGCAGGTAGGCCTTGGTGGGGATGCACCCGGTGTGCAGGCACGTGCCGCCGAGCTTGGCGCGCTCCACGAGGGCAACGCTCATGCCGAGTTCGGTGGCGCGGATGGCCGTGGAGTATCCGGCGGAACCGCCGCCCAGGACAAGGAGATCGAATTCTTGTGGTGCTGCCGTGTCGGCCACGGGTGGGCTCCCTTACTTCTAGAAGGTGCTATATGGATCCGCGGGCCCCGTGTGAGGGCCATGAATCCAGACGTCGGTATTGGTGTGGTTCGAAAGTGTGCGGCTCCGAACTCAAAGGGCGTCTGCCCCAGGGTATCCGCACAGCGCGCGGGTGTGCCACTGCGCCGCTCACCGCATGGGCTCCAGGTGAGGGGCCTCACCCACGGTTGGGTGCCGCGCCTCATCCGGCGAGGGCACGGCACCCGAGCGCAGGACTCAGGCCAGGTTCTCTGCCACGGCCACGAGCGTGCGGAGACCGAAGCCGGTGCCTTCCTTGGGGGTGAAACCCCATGCGGCACCACCGTTGAAGGCGGGCCCGGCCACGTCGAGGTGGCCCCAGGACTTGGCGCGCTTACCGTCCGACTCCACGAACTCGGAGAGGAAGATGCCTGCCTTGAGCATTCCGCCGTTGCGGTTCCCGGAGTTGCGCAGATCCGCGGTGGCGGAATCCAGGTCCTCGCGGATCTCCTCGGGGAAGGGCATGGGCCAGAACGGCTCGCCCGTGGCCTCGGAGGCGGACTTCACGGCCGCGACGGCGGCGTCGTCGCCCATGAGGCCTGCAGTGCGCTGGCCGAGGGCGACCACCTGCGCGCCGGTCAGGGTGGCGATGTCGAAGAGCAGGTCGGGCTCGGACTCGGAGGCCTTGGACAGGCCATCAGCCATGACCAGGCGGCCCTCGGCATCGGTGTTGGTGACCTCCACGGTCTTGCCGTTGTACATCCGCAGCACGTCACCGGGGCGGGTGGCGTTGCCGCCGGGCATGTTCTCCGCCAGGCACAGCCAGGCGGTGACCTTCACGGACACTCCCAGTTCGGCAGCGGCCAGTGCGGTGTGCAGCACGGTGGCGGCGCCCGCCATATCGGACTTCATCTCTTCCATGGATGCCGGGGGCTTCAGGGAGATGCCGCCGGTGTCGAAGGTGATGCCCTTGCCCACGAGGGCGAGCTCCTTCTTTGCACCCCGGGGCGAGTACTGCACCTGGACCAAGCGCGGCGGACGTGCGGAACCGCGGCCCACACCGAGGATTCCGCCGAAGCCGTCGGACTCGAGCTTCTTCTCGTCCCACACGGTCAACTTCACGTCCAGGCCCTTGGCCGCGGCCTTGGCGTAGTCCACGAAGGAGGCCGGGTAGAGCTCGTTGGCGGGGGTGTCCACGAGATCGCGGGCGGCCTTGGTGTGGCGTGCCACCGTGGCGGCACGTTCCAGGACTGCCTTGAGGGACTTGTTGGGCTTCATGGTCGTGGCGACCACGGCCTGCTTCAGCGGCACGGACGTCTCTGGGACCACGGACTTCTGCGCGGTGAAGGCGTAGGCACCGAGCGAGGCGCCCTCAGCGATGGCTGACAGGGCGTCCTCGGTCGTGTTCGGGAAGTCGATGACCGCGGTGTCGCGACCGGCCAGCGTACGGGTGGCCACGCCGGCGGCACGGCGCAACTGTTCGGAAGTCGGGTCAGCATCCACGGCGCCCAGGCCCACGATCAGCAGCACGTCGGCCGGATCCTTCGCCTCGCCCGCCACGAACTGGGTCGAGCCGGCCCCGCCTGTGAACCCGAACTGCGGCAGCAGCGCGGCCAGTTCCCCGGCCCGCTTTTCCGTGAGCGCCTGGCCGAGCAGACGGACGCCGCCCTCGGTCTTGGCTGCGGCCACCACGGCCACCTCTGCATCGGTCCGTTTCTGTCCGCTGGCCACGAGGCTCAGCGTCACACCATGAACGTTTGGCACGTCAGACATCATCCTTGGGGTAACTTGTGGACGTCGTTCTCTTGGGCGACGTCACTGGATTCGCTTCCCAAGCCTAGTCCGCGCGCCGTTTGTCTGCCTGGTCACTGCCACCACCCAGGGAACAACATGGGCCACTACAGTGTTGAGAAGGACATACGGGGCGCAGCCGCCCGGTTCCACGGATCAAAGGGGTCAAGTCCGTAGAATCCCAAGTTCACCCAGCGAGGAGATGATGACCAGTGCGTGCCGAGGATCTGTTGGACGTACACACCCGCGTCGCGCGTGATGTCAGCGGCAAGGGTCTGCCCGTCATCGCCTTGCTGGACGGCGTCTTCGACGCGGGCCACGCCGTGGCCATGATTCGTTCCAGCCTGCAGGACGGCCTGCAGCGCCGCACGCTCGCGGAGTTCGATGCGGACCGGCTCGTGGACCATCGCGCCAACCGGCCGCGGATCACCTACCGTGACGGAAATCTGAGCGACTACCGTGCACCGCGCCTGGCCGTGGATGTCCTGAGCGATGACGTGGGTACCGAGACGCTGCTCTTCTCCGGAGCGGAGCCGATGCTCGGGTGGGAGCGCGTGACCCAGGCGTTCACCGATCTGCTTGACGAGGTCGGCGCTGGTCCCGTGTCCATCATCACGGCCGTGCCGCTTCCGGTTCCGCACACGCGCCCGGTCACGGTCCGCCAGTACGGGACGCCTCTGCCCGGGGCCATGGGCTCCTTCGACCTGCCTGCCTCTTACTCCCAGCTGCTGCAGACGCGCCTGGAGGAGTCTGGGCACGACGTCGGTGGTTTCACCATCCAGGTCCCGCACTACATCGCCGAGGGCGAGTACCCACCCGCGGCAGTGGCAGGGCTGGAGACCATCGCCGCCAGTACAGGTCTGGCCGTTCCCACGGAACAGCTGCGCCAGGCCGGCCGCGAGGTGGACCAGCACCTGAGCGCGCAACTGGACGAGAACCCCGACGCGGAGAACCTGGTGCACGGCCTCGAGGCTCGTTTCGACGAGACCCCCGGCGCGCTGGACAGCACGTCCGCGCTGATGGCGGAGGGCGAGCAAATGCCCGACGGCGATGAGCTCGCCGCGGCCGCGGAACGTTTCCTTCGCGCTGTGGATGAGAACGGCGGCGCCGACGGCGCCGAGCGCCCTTGAGCCCGGCGGCGGGCCCGCCCTCCTCGCCTACCAAGGCCACCGGGCGCGCCTGGCTCGTGTGGGGTGTGGCCGTGGCGGCCTACTTGGTCTCCGTCACCCAACGCACCAGCTTCGGCGTGGTGGGCCTGCAGGCCACCGAACGCTTCGACGCCACCGCGTCGATTCTCGCGGTCTTCTCCGTTGTCCAATTACTGGTCTATGCGGGCCTCCAGATTCCCGTCGGTGCCCTTGCCGACCGGTTCGGCTCCAAGTTCATGATCGCCGGTGGCGCCGTTCTCATGGCCTCGGGCCAAGTGGTGCTCGGTCTGGCCGGCACCACGGCGGTGGGCTTCGTGGGACGCGTCCTGGTCGGGGCCGGGGATGCCATGACCTTCGTGTCCGTGATGCGACTGCTGCCCGGCTGGTTCCCGGCCCGCATCAACCCGGTGATCTCCCAGCTCACCGGCGGCGTGGGGCAAATGGGACAGATCATCTCCTTGGTTCCCTTCGCCTGGCTCATCGGTTTCACGGGGTGGACGCAGTCCTTCCTGGCGCTGGGGTCCTTGTCCGCCGTGATGGTGGTGCTGGTGCTCTGCTGCGTGCGGGAGGCGCCGCGCGCCGGGAGCCGCGACGGATCGTCGGGCACCGGCAAGACCGGTGAGGGCCACCGGCCCGAAGCCGCGAATCCGGAACCGGGCACGGGTGCCCTCGCCGTGGTGAGTGCGCCAAAACCGCTGTCAGCGGCACGCTCCGTGGCGGCAGCGTGGAAGCGGCCCGGAACCCGGCTCGGTTTCTTCACGCACATGATCAGCGCCTTTGCCGTCAACGTGGTGCTGCTGTCCTGGGGATACCCATTCCTGGTCTCGGCGCAGGGACTGCCGCAGGCGACGGCCTCCCTGCTGCTGGGGCTGTTCGTGGTGGTGGCCGTGGGGTTCGGACCCGTGGTCGGCATGGTGGTGGCGCGATACCCGTTGCGTCGCTCTGTGGTGGTCCTGACGATCGCCGCGACGTCCTGCCTGGCCTGGTTGGTGGTCATCTTCTGGCCGGGGCAGGCGCCGTTGTGGCTGCTGGTGATCTTCTGCCTGATCGTGGCCTCCGGCGGCCCCACCTCCATGGTCGCCTTCGACTACGCGCGCACCGAGAACCCGCCACACCTGGTGGGGGCGGCCACGGGCCTGGCCAACGTCGGGTCCTTCTTCGGCGGCCTCGCCGCGATCTGGGCCATCGGCGTGGTGCTTGACCTGATGAAGGGGCATACGGGGGACGACCTCTATGCGCTCTCAGGATTCAGGATCGCCTTCCTGGTGGTGCCTGCGGTCTACCTGATCGGCGGGGTCGGATTCCTGTGGCAGCTGCGCCGTACGCGTGCGCTGCGCGTCGCGGAGGGCGGACGCCCCGTGCGTCCCCTGCGGATCGCTGTGGCCGACAGGTTGCGCAGACGGGGCTGACCGGTTGTGCCGACGGGGCTGACGCCGGCCCGTGGTCATCAGCACCCTTCCGTTCATGAGAGAATCGGTGTACAGACCCTTCTTCTCCGTGTGATTTCCACGGCCAGTTTCCAACGAATCAATGTTGGAGGCCTGACCCGGGAACAAAAGCGAGAGCTAGGTCGTTGTCACCTGCGACGACCCTGCTTTGCTCGGGTCTCCGACTACGTGTCGGGGGCACACGGACTTGACAGGGTCACAGTGGTGTTGGGGACGTCCCCACCACGCCAGTCGTGAAGAAAGGGAACCCGTGCCCACCAAGAAGCAGGCCTCGCCCGCGACGGAGACCACGGAGGACGCCACCTCAACGTCAGAGGAGTCCTCCTCGACGTCGTCGAAGGCGACCGCAACGGCGACCAAGACGACATCGACCAAGAAGACGGCCGCCAAGAAGCCGGCAGCCAAGAAGACCGCTGCGAAGAAGCCTGCCGCCAAGAAGGCGGCCGCGAAGGCTCCTGCAGCGGCCAAGAAGGCTGCCCCGGACTTCGGCGAACGTCTCACCACCGCACCGGATGAGGCGGACGAGCCGGAGGAGAAGTCGGTGGACCACGAGGTCAAGCACGCCGACGGTAAGGAACCTGAGGCGGCGGATGACGCCAAGAAGGGCTTCGTGCTGGACTCCAGCGACGAGGACGACGCTCCGCAGCAGAAGGTCACCGTGGCCGGGGCCACGGCGGACCCGGTCAAGGACTACCTGAAGCAGATCGGTAAGGTCGCGCTGCTGAACGCCGAGCAGGAGGTGGACCTCGCCCTGCGGATCGAGGCCGGTCTCTTCGCCGAGCACAAGATCATCGATGCGGTCGCTGCAGGCGAGGAGCTCCCGCGGCGCCTGCGTCTGGACTACGACCAGATCGTCCACGACGGCAAGATCGCCAAGAACCACCTGCTGGAGGCCAACCTCCGCCTGGTGGTTTCCCTGGCCAAGCGCTACACCGGCCGCGGCATGCTCTTCCTCGACCTGATCCAGGAAGGCAACCTCGGCCTGATCCGTGCCGTGGAGAAGTTCGACTACACCAAGGGCTTCAAGTTCTCAACGTACGCCACCTGGTGGATCCGTCAGGCCATCACCCGCGCCATGGCAGACCAGGCCCGCACCATCCGCATCCCCGTGCACATGGTGGAGGTCATCAACAAGCTGGCCCGCGTGCAGCGCCAGATGCTCCAGGACCTGGGCCGCGAACCCACCCCGGAGGAGTTGGCCAAGGAACTCGATATGACCCCCGAGAAGGTCGTCGAGGTGCAGAAGTACGGGCGCGAGCCCATCTCCCTGCACACCCCACTCGGCGAGGACGGCGACTCCGAATTCGGTGATCTGATCGAGGACTCCGAGGCCATCGTTCCCGCGGACGCAGTGTCCTTCACCCTGCTGCAGGAGCAGCTGCACTCCGTGCTGGACACGCTCTCCGAGCGTGAGGCAGGCGTGGTCGCGATGCGCTTCGGCCTGACCGACGGCCAGCCCAAGACCCTGGACGAGATCGGCAAGGTCTACGGGGTGACGCGTGAGCGCATTCGGCAGATAGAGTCCAAGACCATGTCGAAGCTGCGTCACCCGTCCCGTTCGCAGGTGCTGCGCGACTACCTGGACTGATTTCACGGTTTCCCACCGACAGAAGTCGGTGCGTAAACACACGCGTCGGTGTGGATCACCTGATCCATGCCGACGCGTGTGTTTTTGCACCGTCATGTGTGCCGGACAGGAAACGGCCCGGCACCTCAAGGTGCCGGGCCGCAGTACTGCTGGTGAAAGCTCAGTCCACGATGGCGGGGCGCTCGTGGAGGCTGGCCGACTCGTCCAGCCACTCTGAGGTGGAGGGCCGCAGGGTCTCCTCGACGTCGCGGGCGTGGTGGGCGCAGAAGAAGAGCTGGCCACCAGTGGACGCCAAGGTTGCTCGAACGTAGGCCTGGGCGCCGCAGCGGTCGCAGCGGTCCAGGGTGGTCAGTTCGCGGGTTGCGGTCGCGGGCATGAACGCCTCCTGAAGTCTCGGTTTCGACTCCGTCTTGCTGAGTCGATTCACTCCATACAACCACGCGACACCCCAAGTTCATGCCCGATGTAACGGGGATTTCACTTCCGGCGTACGTAGCGACCCGCGCCGCACCGGGCCGGAAGCGTCATGGAGTGATCCATCCGACCGTGCCCTGGTTCCCGGATCACTGCGCACTCGCCGACTAAACTTCAAGGGAGTGGTCCAAAAGCGCTGCCGCCGTGTGCATCCGGTGTTTCAGGGTGTGGTGCGTATGGACCAGCACGTTCACGAGGTAAGGAACCCGAACCAGTATGAGCCCCCGCTCGGACTACGACGCCCGCCACCTCTCGGTCCTGGAAGGACTGGAGGCGGTACGAAAGCGTCCCGGTATGTACATCGGCTCCACCGATGGTCGCGGCCTCATGCATTGCCTCTGGGAGATCATCGACAACTCCGTGGATGAGGCCCTGGCCGGTAACGGCCAGAACATCGGCGTGGTCCTGCACCCGGACGGCTCCGTCGAGGTCTCCGACGAGGGGCGCGGCATCCCCGTGGACATCGAGCCTCGCACCGGCCTCTCCGGTGTCGAGGTGGTCTTCACGAAACTGCACGCCGGCGGCAAATTCGGCGGCGGCTCCTACACGGCTTCGGGAGGCCTGCACGGTGTTGGCGCCTCCGTGGTGAACGCGCTCTCCTCGCGCCTGGACGTCCAGGTGGATCGCGGTGGCAGGACCTACCAGATGCAGTTCAAGCACGGAGTGCCCGGCCGCTTCCAGGATTCGGGTCGCCCGACCCCGGATGCGCCCTTCACCGAGTTCACCGAGGCCCATGAACTCGATGTGGTGGGCAAGGCCAAGCGCGGCGTGACCGGAACCCGTGTTCGCTACTGGGCCGACCAGCAGATCTTCACTCCTGATGCCGAGTTCGACCTGAACGCCCTGACCCGCCGCGCACGCCAGACGGCCTTCCTGGTCCCGGGCCTGCGCTTCACGTTGAAGGATGCCCGTAGGTTGTCCGGCAGCGACGGTGTGCGCCAGCCGGTCACCGAGGAGACCCTGCAGTACGACGGCGGGATCGCCGAGTTCGTGGAGTTCCTGGCCCCCGATCCCAAGGCCACCGACGTGTGGCGGATCCAGGGCACGGGCAGCTTCACCGAGACCGTCCCGGTGCTGGACAGACAAGGTCACTCCAAGGTCACCGAGGTCGAGCGCAGCTGCGAGGTGGACCTGGCGCTGCGCTGGGGCACTGGTTACGACGCGACGCTGCGCACCTTCGTCAACATCATCGCCACCCCCAAGGGCGGCACTCACCTCTCCGGGTTCGAACAGGGGCTGCTGAAATCCATCCGCGAGGCCGTGAAGGACAACGCCCGCAAGCTGAAGGCAGGCGACACGAAGCCGGAGAAGGACGACGTCCTGGCCGGCCTCACCGCCGTCCTCACCGTCCGTTTGGCCGAGCCCCAGTTCGAGGGCCAGACCAAGGAGGTGCTCGGTACCCCGGCCGTGCGTCAGATCGTCTCCAAGATCGTGGCCAAGCAGGTGGGGGAGCGGTTGGCCTCAACGGCCCGTGCCCAGAAGGCAGAATCCACGCTGGTGCTGGAGAAGGTCGTCAACGAGATGAAGACCCGGCTCTCGGCGCGCAAGCACCGGGAGACTCAGCGGCGCAAGACCGCGCTGGAGTCCTCATCCCTTCCTGCCAAGCTGGCCGACTGCCGCAGCAAGGACGTGGAACGCTCCGAGCTGTTCATCGTGGAGGGCGATTCCGCGCTGGGAACGGCCCGGCTGGCGCGGTCGTCCGAGTTCCAGGCGCTGCTCCCGCTACGAGGCAAGATCTTGAACGTGCAGAAGGCCTCCGTGGCCGACATGCTCTCCAATGCGGAGTGCGGTGCCATCATCCAGGTGGTGGGCGCGGGCTCCGGGCGCACCTTCGACCTCTCAGCTGCGCGGTATCAGAAGATCATCCTGATGACGGATGCCGACGTGGACGGTGCGCACATCCGCACGCTGCTGCTGACGCTGTTCTTCCGTTACATGCGCCCCATGATCGAGGACGGCCGCGTCTACGCCGCGGTCCCGCCCCTGCACCGAGTGGAGGTCGTGAGGCGGGGTAAACCCAACGAGATGATCTACACCTACTCCGAGCCCGAACTGCACAAGGTCCTGGCGCGCCTGGAGCAGGAGGGGCTGCACTACAAGGAGCCCATCCAGCGCTACAAGGGTCTGGGTGAGATGGACGCGGACCAGCTGGCCGAGACCACCATGGATCCGGCCACGCGCACGCTGCGCCGCGTGAAGATGGAGGAGGCGGGCAGCGCCGACCGGGTCTTCGACCTGTTGATGGGTTCCGATGTGGCCCCTCGCAAGGACTTCCTCATCACCTCGGCGCACCGCCTGGACAAGGCCTCCATCGACGCCTGAGTGGTTGGGGCGGCGCCCGAGAGGGTGAGGTCAGGCGCCCCAGCCCGTGGCCAACAGTGCCGCCGTGGGGGCGGCCACGAGGGCCACTCCGCCGGCCACCACGGTGACGGAGGCCCAGGTGGGCAGCGGCGGTGCCGGGTTGAAGAGTCGCTGAAGGCGCGCCGAGGACAGGGTCTCTGAGAGGCTGCCCTGCAGCGTGTCCGGGACGGGGGTGCTGCCGGACGGTCCGGTGTTCGACGATTCGGTGCCCGACGACGTGGGGCCGGGTACGGTCGCGTCGGGCACCTGGGTGCCGCCCGCCTGGGCGGGCGCCGCGCCCGCGGCGACCACGGCCAGTGCACCCAAGAGATCGGTGCGGGACGAGGTCTTCATGGCCGCGTCGTCGGCCAGTTCCTCGACAAGTTCCGCCACGGCGGTGAGGGCGAGGCGGGTGGTGGGCAGCCAGGGCAGCGCGGCCTGCCAGGAGGTGAAGGCCAACAGCAGCAGGTCGTGGCGCTGGGTCAGGTGGGCGGATTCGTGGGCCAGCACTGCGCGGAGTTCGGCGGGGCTGAGCTCGCCGATGAGTCCCGAGGTCAGCACGGTGACCGACCCGGAACCGGGGAGGCAGTAGGCGGCCGGTGTTGCGTGCTCGATCACGAGCGTGCCGGGGTGCGTGGTGTCGGAGTGGGAACGCGCCAGCAGGGCGAGCATGGAGCGATGCTGCATCCGGTGGCGACGCAGCCGCCAGGCACTGCGGAGGAGGGTCAGCAACAATTGGATGCTGAGCAGCCCGGCGACCGAGAGTGCAAAGACGTGGATCAGCGTGAGCTCGGGGAAGGGTCGGCCGCCCACCACGGCGGCGGCGAAATCGATGAGTGCAGGAACCAGGCCGTGCCCGGCCGGAGCGAGGCCCCAGGTGAGGAAGGCGCCGATCATGGACAAGCCGCCGGCCAGTGCGACCCCCTGCCACAGGATCATGGCGGCCACGGGGGAGCGGGAGGGCCACGTGGCCCGGGAAAGGAGAACGGGGACCGGCCACGCGAGGGCAACGGCCAGCGCGGCCAACAGCCAGGAGGTCGTCAGCACGACCTCGAGTTTACCGGGGTTTGTCGGTGTTAGTTGGCAGTGGCGTTACTTGGCGGCGGCCTCGAGGTTGGCGCTGCGGTTGTCCAGGATGCGGCGCAGTGCCGCGGCGTCGCCCTCGGAGATGGCTCCGGCGAAACGGACCAGGACTGCCTCTCGATCCGAAGCGGTGCCCAGGGCGTCCTCCATCAGCTTCACGGTGTGTTCCTCGCGAGTGGCCGTGGTGCGGTAGAGGTGCGGGCGGGTCTGACGCTCGCGGGTGACCAGGCCCTTCTTCTCTAACCGGGAGAGGACGGTCAGCACTGTGGTGACGGCGAGGGTTTTCTCGGATCCGCCGCCCGCGAGGTCGTCGCGGACCTCGGAAGCGGTGACGGGATGCTCGTGATCCCAGAGCAGGTCCATGACGTTGCGCTCGAGGTCGCCCAGTGCTGCCATTGAATCAAGTCCTTGTGTTGATGCCGGTGCTGCGGTGAAGCTGGTACTGCGGTCCAGGACTCGCGTCGGTTGGACCGTGCACAGTCTGGATTTGGTTCCATAGTAGTCGTCGAATCCGTTTTGTTCTACGTGACGTAGAGAACTGAGTTCTACGTTTTGTAGAAGTTGCCTCTTCTACGTATCGTAGAACTCGGCCGTGGGTACGCACACGCATGGCCGCACCACTCAACCTCCTGTGAGAAGGGACCGTCCCGCATGGACGCCTTGGATCCACTCCTGATCGGGCGGTGGCAGTTCGGCATCACGACCGTCTACCACTTCCTGATGGTTCCCCTGACGATCGGCCTCGGCCTGCTCGTCGCCACTCTCCAGACCATCTGGGTCCGCACCGGCAACCAGGCCTGGCTGCGCATGACCAAGTTCTGGGGCAAGCTCTTCCTGATCAACTTCGCCTTGGGCGTTGCCACCGGCATCGTGCAGGAATTCCAGTTCGGCATGGCCTGGAGCGAGTACTCCCGCTTCGTCGGTGACGTCTTCGGCGCCCCCTTGGCCATGGAGGCCCTGCTGGCGTTCTTCGTGGAATCCACGTTCCTCGGCGTCTGGATCTTCGGCTGGAAACGCCTGCCCAAGGGCATCCACCTGACCGCCCTCTGGTTGGCCGTCGCCGCGTCCACGCTCTCCGCGTACTTCATCCTCGTGGCCAACTCCTGGATGCAGCACCCGGTGGGCGTGGAACTGATCGACGGTCGGGCCGTCATGACGGATGCGTGGGCCGTGTTCACGAACAACACGGCGATCGTCACCTTCATCCACACCATCTTCGGCGCACTCGCCGTGGCAGGCGGCTTCCTGCTCGGCATCGGCTGGTTCCACCTCTTCCGCCGTCGCCGCGCCGGCATCGACACCGTGGATGCCAAGGGTCGCGTGGTGGTCGGCAGCGACCCCAAGCTCGGCAAGGGACGCGACGAGGTGGACCACCAGGTTTGGTACAAGTCCGTGCGGCTCGGCGGCTGGGTGGCCCTGGTGGCCTTCCTCGGTGTGGCGTTCTCCGGCCACGCGCAGGCTCAGCTCATGATCCAGCAGCAACCGCTGAAGATGGCCTCGGCGGAGGCGGCCTGCCACGACGGCACGTCCTTCTCCGTCTTCTCCTTCGGGGACCTCCATGGAGACAAGACCACCTGCAAGGACGTCACCACCGCGATCGAGATCCCCGGGCTGCTCTCCTTCCTGGCTCACAACGACTTCACCACCGAGGTCCCCGGCGTGAACACCCTCATCCCGGAGTACCAGGAGAAGTACGGCACGCACGTTCCGGATGATCCCAAGTACGGGGACCAAGCAGGCCGCGAGATCGACTACCAGCCCAACATGGAGGTCACCTACTGGGGCTTCCGCCTCATGATCACCTTCGGTGGCCTCGGCGCTCTGGCCGCAGCACTGGCCCTGATCCTCACGCGCAAGGGCACCGTCCCGGACAAGCGCTGGCTGTCCCGACTGGCCGTGCTCTCCCTGTTCGCACCCTTCGCGGCCAACTCGGCCGGCTGGATCTTCACCGAGATGGGCCGCCAGCCCTTCGTGGTGGCCCCCAACCCGGACCCCTCCGGCGTGGACGGCGTGTTCATGTACACGGCAGCCGCCGTTTCGCCAGGGGTGTCAGGCGGGGAGATGCTCTTCTCCCTGATCGCGCTGACCCTGGTCTACGGTGCCCTGGCCGTCGCGGAAGTGGTCTACCTCCTCCGCTACATCCGCGGTGGCGTCCCAGCGGCCATGCCGGAACTGAACCACGAGGACGAGGTCGGCCGCGACGGCGACAACAACGACAAGGACGGCGACGTCCTGGCGTTCGCCTACTGACCGGTCGAGACGAGACAAGAGAAGACACGAACAATGGAATTCCTCCCTACTCTCTGGTTCATCCTCATCGCCGTGCTCTGGACGGGGTACCTCTTCCTCGAGGGCTTCGACCTGGGCGTCGGCATGCTCATGAAGCCGTTTGCCCGCACCGAGAAGGACAAGCGACTGCTGCTGAACACCATCGGCCCCGTCTGGGACGGTAACGAGGTGTGGCTGCTCACCGCAGGTGGTGCCACCTTCGCCGCGTTCCCGCTCTGGTACGCCTCGCTGTTCTCCGCCCTCTACGTACCGCTGGTGCTGGTGCTGATCGGCCTGATCTTCCGCGCCGTGGCCGTGGAGTACCGCGGTAAGGCCCACTCACAGCGCAACCGCCACCTGTGGGACTGGGCGCTGTGCCTCGGCTCCTTCGTTGCGGCCTTCGGCGTCGGAGCGATGCTGGCGCTGTCCACCACCGGCCTGCCGCTGAATGCCAACGGGGACCGCGTTGGCGGACCCTTCGTCTGGCTCAACTGGTACGCCATCCTCGGCGGTGTCGGCGTGGTGCTCTTCTGCCTGGTGCAGGGTCTGGCCTTCCTCGGCCTGAAGACGGACGGCGGCGTACGTCACCGTGCGGACGCATGGCTGTCCCGCTCCCTGCCCTGGGCCGTGCTCCCGCTGGCGGCGTGGGCCATCGTGGTGGTCCTGCGTGGCGACGCTGCCTGGACCTGGGCCGCCCTCGTGGTCGCCGTGGTGGCCGTGGTCTTCGCCTGGTGGGCCGCCTCCAAACGCCGTGAGGGCTGGGCCTTCATCGGTCTTGGCGTGTTCCTCGTCGGAGGAGTGGTGGCGATCTTCGGTGCCGCCTACCCGGTGGTGCTGCCTTCCACCATCAGCTCCGCCTTCGACCTCACCATCGACAACGCCTCCTCGTCGCCATACACGCTCAAGCTCATGAGCATCGTGGCCTGCATCGGCGTCCCGCTGGTCCTGGCCTACCAGGCCTGGAGCTACTGGGTCTTCCGCAAGCGCCTCGCCGGGCACCACCTGCCGGAGCCCCACACGGTCACCCCGGTGGTCTGAACCGATCATGCGTCCCGAACTGCCTGAGGGCACCACCACCCGCGCCGCGTTGCTGGGGCTTTCCGCCCTGGCCGCGGCGAAGGTGGCAGGTCTCATCGCCCTGATGTCCGCACTGGCGCACGCCCTGGCCTCCGTGGCCGGCGGTCACGAGCTGAATCCGTCCTCACTCCTGTGGTGGGGACTCACCGGAGCCGTCGTCAGGGCGTTGGCAGGGTGGGGCACTCGAGTGTTGGCTCAGCGGGCCGCGCTCGGGGTCAAGGAGCAGATGCGCTCCGATCTGGTGCGGCACCGGCTGGCCTCGGGAAGCCGCCAGGGCGAGACCGAGGCAGCGAACCTGGCCAGCCGCGGGCTGGACGGTCTGGACCCGTACTTCCGCGATTACCTGCCGGCCCTCGTCGCCTGCGCGGTGGTGCCCGTGGTGGTCGGAGCCAGGATCCTGTTCGAGGACTGGGTCTCCGCTCTCATCCTGGTGCTGACCATTCCGCTGGTGCCGGTCTTCATGATCCTGATCGGGCTCTACACCGAGGACCGGGTGGAGCAGGCTCAGGCCGGGCTGGACCGACTCAGCAAACACCTGGGCGAGTTGGCCCGCGGGCTTCCTGTCCTGGTGGGTCTGCGCCGGGCCGAGCAGCAGCGTGCCGCGTTGGCTGAGGTCTCGGATCGCCACCGCTCCACCACCATGTCCACGCTGCGGACGGCGTTCCTCTCGGCCTTCGCACTTGAACTGATCTCCACGATCTCCGTGGCTGTGGTCGCCGTGTTCATCGGCGTTCGCCTGGTGCACGGTTCCATGGGGTTGGAGGCCGGACTGCTGGCCCTCATGTTGGCCCCGGAATGTTTTGCCCCCTTGCGTGACCTGGGTTCGGCGCATCACGCCTCCGAGGACGGGATCGCCGCACTGCACCGCGTCCGGGACGCCCTGGACGAGCCGGTGGCGGCCGAGGCCTCGGACCAGGACGCCACGGGCGGCGCCCTGGTGCGGGTCGCGGACCTGTCCGTGGCGCGCGTCGGCGGGCGCGGCGGCGTCGGGCAGGTGTCCTTCACCGCCCACCCCGGCCGGCTGACGGTGCTGACCGGGCCGTCCGGGTGCGGGAAGTCCACGGTGCTTGACGTCCTGGCCGGCTCCGTGCGGAACGGCGCGGAGGGCGCCACGGTGTCCGGCGCGGTCACCGGTGTGGCCGCCTCCCGCCGCGTGGTGGTGCCCCAGGCGCCCACGTTCGCCGCTGCCACCGCGGTGGAGGAGCTGGAGCTCTACGCTCCCGGCTGCGACGCGGCAACGCACCTGCTCGAGCTGCTGCCGTCTCGGCTGCACCGCCGTCCGCTCGAGCGGCTCTCCCCGGGAGAGCGCCGCCGCGTGGCCGTGGCCCGCGGCATGGCCCGCCTGGAGCACCTGCAGGCGGGTACGGACGAGCCCGTCCTGGTGCTGATGGACGAACCCACGGCACATCTTGACTCCCGATCGGCGCAGCGTGTGCGAACGCTCGCCGCTCGGGCCGCCGACTCCGGCGCGGTCGTCATCGTGGCGACCCACGACCGCGAGCTGGCTGCAGGCGCTGCACTGCGCCTGCGATTCGGACCCGACGGGCTGGTGGCCGTGCCTACGGCCGACTCGTCGGCGACGTCCGGGCCGCATGAGGGTGCCGGCCCGGACGTCCCCGTTCTTTCTCCTGTGCCCGACGGCGCGGGCTCGGGCGACGCCGTCGTGTCGCCGCACGCCGGGCGGACCGGGAGCGGTGGGCGGCTGCGTGCGGCCCTGCGCCTGCTCCCGCTGCGTTCCGCTCGGCTGTGGGTCGCCGTCCTGGCCGGTGCAGCCTCCGTGCTGGCCGCTGCCGCGCTGTCCGCGGTGTCCGGCTGGCTCATCGTCTATGCGGCGCAGCAGCCTCCCATGCTCTACCTGATGGTCGCGATCGTCGGCGTGCGTTTCTTCGGGATCTCCCGGTCCGTGCTGCGCTACAGCGAACGGCTCTCGAGCCACGACGTGGTGTTGCGCTGGGCCTCGGACCTTCGGGTGCGTTTGTGGGATGCGCTGGGGCGCGACGCCCGGGGCTGGAATCGCCTGACCCGACCTGGTGGGGCGCTGTCCACGCTGATCGCAGAGGTGGACGAGCTGCGCGACGCGTTGCCGCGCGTCCTGGTGCCCATCCCGGCCGCCGTGTTGGCCGGAGCCGGAACGCTCATCACGATCGGGATCCTGGCGCCGTCCACCTTGGGCGTGGCCCTGGTCGCCGTGCTGCTCGGTGTCCTGGTGGTGCCCGTGCTGGTGCTGCTGCTGGAACGCAAGGCCGCTCGCGATACCGCAGCACACCGGGTGGCCGTGGCCGACCGTACGGGGCGGGTGCTGGCCGCCGCGTCTGATCTTGCCGCCAACCATGTTGGTTCACGGGCAGCTCAGCGCTTCGGCGAGGCGGATGCGGCCGGAGCCGCGGCGTTGAAACGTGACGCGTTCGGTGAAGGATTCGGTCGGGCGGCCGCCACCTTGGTGTCGGGTGTTGCAGCGGTGCTGGCGGTCTGGGCCGGGGTCGGCGCTGATCCCCGGTTGCTGGCGCTCGCCGTGTTGCTGTTGCTGGCCTTGGATGAGCCCTTCGGGATGCTCACCGACGCCATGCGCAACGTCCCGGTGCTGGCCGGGATGCTGCAGCGGGTGGCACCGTGGCTCACGGAGCCTGCCACGGAGGTCGGGCACGTCGCAGAGGACGCCGACCCCGATCAGATCGACGGCATCGCGGCCCGCGAGCTGGCCGCAGGTTACGGCGCCGGTCCGGTCTTCACCGGGGTGACTGGCGAGTCCACACCGGGGCGGTCCTGGGCGGTGACCGGGCCGTCGGGCTCGGGCAAGTCAACGCTCGTGGCGACCCTGCTCGGATTTCTTGCACCTCTGCAGGGCGAGGTGCGGGCCCGTCGGGCGGGGGAGTGGGGACCCTCCGCCGCGACCGGTGTGGCCTGGTGTCCGCAGGACGGCTACGTCTTCGACTCCACGCTGCGTGGGAATCTCGCGTTGGGGCGTTCCGTGGAGGACGCCCCGAGCGAGGACGAGATGGTGCATGCGCTGCAGCGCGTGGGCCTGGGTCCTTGGTTCGAGTCACTGCCAGAGGGTCTGGACACCCACACAGGCGCCGGCGGCTCCACGCTCTCCGGCGGCCAGCGGCAGCGGGTTGCCGTGGCGCGGACACTGCTGGCGCGCACCGGCGTGGTGGTGCTGGACGAACCCACTGCGCACCTGGGCAACGAGGAGGGGCACGAGCTCGTCACCGATGTCCTGACCGGCGCCGGTCCCACCGCCTTGGTGCTGGTCACCCACTCGGAGGAGCAGGCCCAGCGCGCCGCCACGGTCACCACGCTTCGCGGTGCAGGGGCCGTTGACCGCGGGGTGGCCTCGGCCTGACAGGGCTCCTCTTGGGGCGGGACCAGGTTTTCGGGGCACTCGCACCGACTCGGAGCGGATCTCACGAAAGCCTGGTCCCTGGCGAGTGCTCAGAGTTTCGCCTGAGTTGATTGGGGGGATTTGGGGGGCGGCACGGTCGATAGGCTGCGGATATGACCTCCTCCTTCCCTGAGATCCCCTTCAACCCTGTTGGCCGCGGCTTTCGTGGCTGGCCCATGCCCTCATCAGTGCCGGCCGGAATGCGCTTGGAACTCAGCCGCGCCATGCTGCTCACAGGCCAGGAGGCCCGCTTCGAGGAGTGGATGGAGATGCTCAACGCTCGTTACGACGAGTGCGTTGCCACCCTGTCCCAGGAACGGATGGCCTTCGAAGCCACGTTCGTGAACCAGGAGGCCGACGGGTCGTGGTGGATGTATCACGTGCAATTGGGTTCGACACAGTCGCCGGGTCTCGTCACGGACAACGACCTGGATCGCGACCATGAGGCCTTCGCGCGAGCTACCAAGCATGCAGGGTGGGAGGAACTCCAACCCAAGTTCATGCTCTGCCCCGAGCCGGTCAGGGAAGCCCTCATCGACGCAGCACGGGACTGACCGGCTCCATCGGCTGCCGACTAGGCGGGACCAGGAATCCACGTGACTTGCGCCGACTCGGCGCGAATCCGATGGAAACCTGGTCCTGACCGGTTCGGTAGGAGCCCGATCAGCCGATCAGTGGAAGTTCCAATTGCAGCGTCGAGGCCGCAGAACGGAACAGCAGGAATCCCACGATGCAGAGGATCCACGAGGTGTTCTCTGCCCCGGTCCGTTGCATCCAGTCGGTGAACCGCCTCAGCGGACCATCCACCAGACGTGCCATCGCCACCCTGGCCACGATCAGCACCAGCGCAGGCACGATCATCACCAGGCAGTAGCCTGCCAGGAGCGCGAAACGACCGGGCATACCTATCGAGGCGTCGGTGATCATCGTCATCCCGATCAGGTAAGGCAGCATTCCGGCGATCTCCGCCAGCCCTGCCGCGATGGCCACCGCAAAGACGGCAGCACCACTGGTCTCCGGGGCCAGGAGCCGCTCGCGCCAGCGGAGAAGTCGGCCATTTCCCTGCAGAGCCGCAGGGTCTCCCTGGGCCGCACGTTTCTTGCGTCGGGAATCACGCCGTCCGATCAGGATGCCGCAGGCGAAGAGCGCGACTCCTACCAGGAGGAGGACATATTGCCCGGTCTCGCCGGCCAGGAAGCCTCGTCCCACGTCGATGAAGTTCACGATGCCGAGCATGAAGAGCATTCCGACCAGCAAGTAGAACAAGCTGATGGATGCGAGATAGAACAGAATCCGCCCAAGCCGCGGGCGTCCTGGGGCCACCAGGAAGAACAGCGGGATCAATAACGTGCCCACGCTGGTCCCATCGGCGAGGGCCAGAATGGCCAACGACACGGGGAGCGGGAGTCCGGTGAGAGTGTCCATGTCATCAGGTTGCCCCGCCTGTGCAGGGCCGACATCGGGCGGAGGGTCCAGGGTGCCTTCATCCCTTCGGCTGAGGCACAGCCCTATAAGGACCTGCTTGGATGGTGACATGGATGAGCCACGAAGCGCTTGGCACGACCTCGTGAAGAAGCCGTGGGTGGAGGCTCTGTGCTATCTGCTGCTCTCGCTGTTCTTCACGTGGCTGGGATGGTCCGGGCTGTGGGACGTCTTCTCGGTGCTGAACGAACGGCCCAGTGCGTGGTTCACGCTGATCACGGCGTTGCCTGCCAGCGCAGTGCTGCTGGTGAAACGCCCGGCGCCACTGGCAGGGCTGCTCCTGGCGCTCGCCCTGTTCGTCGCGGACCTGCTCACCATGGGTGGCTTGATTCCGCTGCTGGTGTTGTTGGAGATGATGCACGCGTACCTGCTCACGCTCGGCGCGGCAGCCAGACGCAAGGCACTTGGCGTGGTGATGGGCGGCAGCGCCGTGCTGACCCTCTTGACATTGCTGCTGTCCAGAGACCCTCAGCTGACAGTGCTGTTCGGTCTGCAATTCGGCGCCCTGTTCGGCTTCTCCTACTGGTATGCCAACTCCACGACGCAGTCCCGTGAGTTGGTGCAGCTGTACAGACAGCGCTCCGAGAATGCGAAGCGGCTGGCAGCACTCGATCGTGAGACGGCCGTGCAGGTGGAACGCGATCGCATGGCATGGGAGCTGCACGATGTCGTGGTGGGACATGTCTCCGCGGTGGCCATCCGTAGTGAGGCGGCTCTGGGGCTTCCTCCGGGCACCGACAGCGGTGTCGCAGGACGGGAGGCGCTGAAAGCGGTTCGTGATTCCAGCCTGGAGGCACATTCCGCGTTGCGATCCATGATTCAGGTGCTGCGCTCGGGGGACAACGACTTCACGGTGTCGCCAGGACGGGCGCAGCTTCCCGACCTGGTGAACAATGCTCAGGCTTCTGGGGTCAGGGCGGAACTGCATGACAACGTGGAATCGGAGTTGCCTGCTGCCTTGGACCAAACGATCGGGACGGTGGTACAGGAGGCGCTGTCCAACAGTGTCAAACACGCCTCCGGGGCCGCTGTGGACGTCAGAGTCGACGAGGACGAGTACACGGTCACCACAACGGTGCGTTCCACCGGCGGAGTTGCCCTGCAGCAGCCTGCGCTCCAAGGTAGCGGCATCGGTCTGACGTTGCTTTCGGAGCGGGTCAAGACCCTTGGAGGCACGTGGTCTGCTGGACAGGACGGGGCAGGCTGGTTGGTGCGTGCCCAATTGCCCAAGGAGATGAAGGCATGAGAGAGACCGCACCGCGTGTGCTCATCGCTGACGACCACGGGATGATCCGTGAGGGGCTGCGCATGATCCTCACCAGCCACGGCATCGAGGTCGTGGGTGAAGCGGCCGACGGACAATCAGCGATCCGCAACGCAGCGGCACTGCGCCCGGACGTGGTGCTCATGGACCTGCGTATGCCGGGCGTTGATGGGGTGCAGGCGACCCGTGAGATCGTGCGGGAAGGCAGCGGCGACGTTCTCGTGTTGACCAGCTTCGACGAGGACGAACTGGTCCTCACGGCCCTACGAGCTGGGGCCGCCGGGTTCCTGCTCAAGACCACCGAAGCGGCCCCGCTCGTCGACGCGGTGACAAGAATTGCGGCCGGTGAAGGGGTGCTGGACCCCAGAGTGACTCGCCGAGCGCTGGCAGCCCTCAACGAGGAAGCCTCCGGTCCAGCGGCAGAGCCCAACGGCTTCGAAACATTGACCACCCGCGAGCGTGAGGTCTTGGTAGCCCTCGGTGAGGGGCTATCGAACGCACGGATCGCCGACCGTCTCGGCATCTCGATTGCCACGGTGAAGACCCACGTCTCCAGCATCCTGGTGAAACTCGAGGCCGAGAGCCGAACGCATGCGGCCGCGCTCGCGGCCGGCATGCGCCGCTGAGTGCAACGGGAGGGACCAGGTTTTCGCGGGACTGGAACCGTCTCGGAGCGGATCTCACGAAAGCCTGGCCCCGACCTGCGAGGGGAGGGGCATCCCCGGCGTGTCCTCCACATTCGCGTCGTGTCCGGGCGCAAACATCGCGCGCACGGTTCATCCTCGTGGCATGAGACCAGAACCCAGCCCACCGAGTCCGCTCCACATTCCCGCAGAGATCATCTGGGCGCCCAGCGACCCCGTCATCCGCGGGCAGTATCGGCGCGGCCGCTTGGTTCGACTGGCTCCGGGGATCTACGTGGGGGCAGAGGTGTTCATGAAGGCTCGGCGGCATGAGCGTTTTCTCTACGTGGCGGCAGCCAAGGCGATGCGCTGCCCCGACGTGATCTTCGCGGGAGAAACTGCACTCTTGCTTGCCGGGATGCCGATCTTCGGGACACCAGAGGTGGTCGCGGTGGCGGCTCAGCAGCACCACCGGCTGGGATCGGAAGCACCGGCCGCAGCCGTCTCCTCTGCCGCTGCCCCGGATCTGCTCCAAGCAGTTCAGCAGTTGCCGAGGATTCAACGGCGTCTGCGTCCAGTGGAGGCCCCTGACCGCCACGGGGATTTCTGGACCGTGCCGATCGACGTAGCGGTCGCTTCGAGCGCGGCGCAGCTGCCCTTCTGCCGGGCTCTGGCAGTAGCGGACGGCAGACTCAGACACGCCGCTCACCTAGCACTTCCCGCCGACGCTCTCTCTGCCGCCATCGACGAGGAACGCTCCAGAACCAAACGTGATCGGGCAACACTGGTGGCCTCGCTCGCAGATCCCCTGGCCGAGAACGGGCACGAGTCCGCAGGCAGGTCCATCATGCTGCAGCACGGCTTCGAGCGTCCGGAACTCCAGCGCCGGTTCGTAGATCATGAAGGCGAGATCTTCCCCGACTACTTCTTCCCCAGCCGTGACCATGCCGCGGAAGGAGACGGGTTCGGCAAATACCTGGAGCCGGAACTCCTCAGGGGACGCACCACGCGGCAGGCACTGGCAGAGCAGAAACATCGTCAGTCCCGGCTGGAGTTCCAAAGCAGGGGCGGCGTCTCGCGATGGTCGCGCGAGGATGTCATGTGCAGGCCACAGGTGATCGTCCAAAGACTCCAGCAGGTGGGAATCCCGTCCAAACCTGAATGGCGCATCCGGCTGAGGTGAGCGTGATGAACGCCAGTGCCCTCCCAGCCGCCGGACCGGACCAGGATTGCATAGGATACGCGCCGACTCGGCGCGAATCCCACAGAAAGCTGGTCCGGTGGGGAGGAGCAGTGGGTGTACGGGGGAGGACTGATGGGCGGGAGTAGTGGGTGGACGTG
>NZ_JALAGT010000040.1 GCF_022712295.1 Galactobacter sp. | reverse complement strand
GTGGTCACCGGGCGGCTCCTGGCGGGGGGTGGGTTGACGGTTCGGCTGATCGTAGAGCGGGTGTGCAATTACGGATGGTGTACGTGGGAGTCAGTGCGGCGGTGCGGTGATGAGCGAGGTCATCAGCGACTCCAAGGCGGCTTGAGGGGAGACGTTGCCCGCCAGTCGTCGTCTGGTGGCGGCAATGGCGTCGATGCAGGCCAGGCTGTGCGCGGGGTCGGTGGCCTGTGCATAGCGTTCCAAGCCCTGGGACATGTGCGCATTGACGAGGTCCTGGTGGGTGTCCAGTTGCAGCAGCAGGCAGTCCCGGAAGAACGTGGTGAGGTCGATGAGGGAGCGGTCGATGGCGTCGGTGACGCCACGGCGTGCGCGTCGCTTGGCTCCGTCGGTGAGGTTCTTGAAGTGCGACCTCAGCTGTGGCGGGATGGTCTCCTCGGGTCCGAGGCCCAGTTGGGTGCGTAACTTGGCCTCGTCGGACTCGGCGCGGTCCTCGGCAGAGGCCTCCGCTTCGGACGCTGTGAGGTCCAGGAACCGCTGTGCGGCCTCCATGGCGGTGGGGAGATTCCTGACCTTGAAGGGCAGGGAAACCACGGCTTCACGGCGGCTGCGTGACCCCGCGTCCTGCGCCAGGCGCCTCGCCACCCCGATATGTCCCTGGGAGACGCGGGCGGCGAAGGCCGCTTGTTCCGGGGTGAGGCCGTCGCGGCGGATCAGCAGATCGGTCACGGATTCCACGTTCGGCACCCGCAGCGTCACGCCGCGACAGCGTGAGCGGATGGTCACGAGGACGTCCGCGGGGGACGGCGCGCACAGGATCCAGATGGTGTGAGGTGGCGGCTCCTCGATGGCCTTGAGCAGCACATTGGTGGTGCGCTCGGTCATTCTGTCCGCGTCTTCGACGATGATGACGCGCCAGCGTCCGGTGGAGGGGTGGTCCTGGGCCGTGGTGATGAGACCGCGCACGTCCGCGATGGCGTAGGTGACGTTCTCCGTGGCGACCATGGCGACGTCGGGGTGCGTGCCGGCCAGGACGGAACGGCATGCCTCGCAATTCCCGCAGCCACGGTGCTCGGGGCGGGTCTCGGTGCATTCCAAAGCGGCGGCGAAGGCGCGCGCCGCGTTGGTGCGGCCCGACCCGGGAGGGCCGGTGAACAACCAGGCATGGGTGGGGGACCCCTGCTGCACAGTGCGGTCCAGGGTGGCCACGACGTCGTCCTGGCCTGGGAGGTCGCTCCAGACGCTCATGCCCGCTCCTCTGCGTTCTTGTGTCCGACGGCGGGCTCCCCGGCCTCCGTGGTCACGGCACCGTCGGCGCTGGTCAGTAGCGGTTCGAGAGCGTGGAGGACGGCGGCGGTGAGGTCGGCCGCAGAGCGCGTGGCATCCAACACGAGATAGCGCTCGGGTGCCTGAGCCGCTAATTCGAGGAAGGTGGAGCGGACCGTGGAGTGGAAACTGTCCGGTTCCGCCTCCAACCGGTCCTCTGTCTCAGAGCGTTCGCCGCGACGGATCCTGCCGAGTTCGGCGGGGGCGTCAAGCACCACAGTGAGGTCGGGGAGCAGCCCCTCGGTGCCGAAGGCGTTGAGGCGGGCCACGGTGTCGATGCCCAGACCGCGCCCAACGCCCTGATAGGCCAGGGAGGAGTCCACGAAACGATCGCACACCACCACGGCGCCGCGCTGAAGGGCGGGCAGGATCACGCGGTGTACGTGAGAGGAACGCGCGGTGGCATAGAGCAGTGCCTCGGTGCGGTCATCCACCGGGGCGTTGGCGGGGTCCAACACCAGGGAACGCAGTTCTTCCGCGATGGGCGTGCCACCTGGCTCACGGGTGAGTACGACCTCCAGGCCTTGTTCCTCGAGGGCCTCCGCGACCCGCCTGGTCTGGGTGGACTTTCCGGAGCCGTCCCCACCCTCGAAAACGAGGAACACACCAGGACGGGAGTCGGGTGTGGCGGGTGAGGGGTGCTCGGTGTTCACCCCACGAGCCTATCGGTCGTGGCCAGGAGAAGCTTCCTGGACCCGGCCATGCGAAGCCCGTATGTGGAGGACACGCGGACGGCGTGATGCCGGAACCCGCACGAAAACTGGATGCTCGGAAGCACTTGGGCGCGGCCCTGTGGCGATGTGGGGCGCCGGTTCGTCGGTGCCATCCGGTGGCGCAGGACCGTCATGAACCGGATCCCAGGCGCCTGTCGCGCCGGATCGGTTCTACTCTGGTGCCATGAGCGCCGAACAGCCTGTGCAGCATCCCGACAATGTGTCCCCCTCAACCGCAGTGGTCTCCCTCGGTAGGCCGGAGCGCACTGCGGACGCACCGCTGAATCCTCCCGTGGTGCTCTCCTCCACCTTCGTGGGCTCCGACCCGGCCGTGGACGGTGCCCGCGGGTACGCACGCTTCTCCAATCCCACCTGGGAACCTTTGGAGGAGGCCATTGCCACGTTGGAAGGCACCGACGTCCCCGGCCTGGCCTATGCCTCAGGCATGGCCGCAGTATCGGCAGGATTCTCCTTGGTCCCGATCGGCGGCATCGTGGTGGTCCCCGGGACCGCATACAACGGCACCATCGGCCTGGCCAGAGAACTCGCCGCTGACGGCGCCCTCACCCTGCGAGAAGTGGATCCCGCAGACACGGATCAGGTTTTGGCCGCGCTGCCCGGCGCAGACCTGATCTGGCTCGAATCCCCGGTCAACCCGCTCCTGGATGTGGCAGACGTGCCCGCCATCGCAGCCGCCGCACGCGAGCACGGCGTCACCGTGGTCGTGGACAACACCTTCTCCACTCCGCTGCGTCAGCGCCCGCTCTCGGTCGGTGCAGACGTCGTGGTGCACTCCGCGACCAAGTTCATCGCGGGCCACTCCGACGTCATCATGGGCATCGTGGTGGTCAAGGATGCCGAGCTGCGAGCCAAGCTCCTCGGTCGCCGCACGCTGGCCGGCTCCATCCCAGGACCGTTCGAGGCCTGGCTGGCGCTGCGGGGCCTGCGCACCATGTCACTGCGTCTGGACCGTGCGGAGGCCAACGCGGGTATGCTGGCCGAGCGCCTGCACCAGGCCGGGGGATTCTCAGATCTGCGCTACCCCGGTCTTCCCTCCGACAAGCATCACGCACGCGCCGCCGCACAGCTGGACGGTTTCGGGGCCATCATCTCCGTGGTGTTCGATTCCGCCGAGCGGGCCAACGCGTTTGTCGCCGGCCTGCAGCTCTTCACCCCGGCCACGAGCCTCGGTGGTGTGGAATCCCTGGTGGAACGCCGTCGTCGCCACGCGGCAGAACCCGTGGATGTTCCTGAGGGGTTGGTTCGTCTGTCCGTGGGGATCGAGGACGTCGACGATCTCTGGGCCGATGTGCAGCGCGGACTCGCCGCCGCGGCCGCCCTCTGAAACAGCCTTGACCATGGACCGTAGAGTAGAGCCATGATCGTTGCCTTTTACGTCACCCGTTGGCTGTTCCTCGTGGTGGGCGTGGTCGTGGCGATCCTGTGCTTGTGGGCCCTCCTGGACTGCCTGCGCCGACCGGCCGAACGCTTCACCGCGTACGGGAAGCTCAGCAAGGGTGCCTGGAGCGGGATCCTGGTTGCCGCCACCGCCATCACCGTTTTCGGGGCGTTCATGGCCTCGACCTCGAGCCTGTTCACGTTGGCAGCCGCAGTGGCAGCCGGCGTGTACCTGGCAGACGTCCGCCCGGAGGTCTCCGGCAAGGGCAGCAGCTGGTACTGAGCCACGGGTTCAGTCGAGCGGAGCCACCTGGTCCCAGGCCACGGTGAGCTCACCGAGTCGCCAGCGGTGAGGACCGTCCAACAAAGCCCAGCCCTGATCGACCAGGTCCATGCACATGGCCCGCCAACGCTGCCGCAGCCCGAACGGCGCCACCACGGAAGCCCTGGCCCACGCGGCATCCAAAGCGGTGAAGAGATCATGTACGCGCTCGCCGGGGACATTGCGGTGGATGAGGGCCTTGGGAAGTCGTTCCGCCAGTTCGGACGGCTCTTCCAGGCCAGCCAAGCGCGTGGACAGCGTCAGCGACACAGGGCCGGTCGCGTCGACGGTGGCCCAGCACGCCCTCCGCCCGATCTCGTCGCACGTGCCCTCCACCAGGATTCCGCCCGGTGACAGCCTGGAGGTCAGCAGCGTCCAGACGTCTGCCACATCCTCCTCCCGATACTGGCGAAGCACGTTGAAGGCACGGATCACCGCAGGGTCGGGCCGCACGGGAACCTCGAATCCGCCCAACCGGAAATCCAATCCGGCTTCGGCGGCCGGTTGGGCCTCGGCGACCCGTGCGGGTTCGATCTCCAACCCGGTGACCGTGATGTCGGGGTTGAGGTCTCGTAGCCGGGTGAACATCTCCACGGTGGTGACGGGAGACGCGCCGAATCCCAGATCCACCACCTTGGCAGGCCCGTGCCTCAGCAGAGAGGCCTGAGTTCCGGTGAGCCAACGGTCCACCCTGCGCATGCGTTGCGTGTGGGTGGTGCCCCGCGTCGGGTTGCCCTGGGGGCCACGTGCATTCCTGGCCCCACCGCCCTTGTACGCATGCGCCTTCTCCACCACGTGGTCAAGTCTAGAGTCCTCGGCCCGGCCACCATTTTCGACTTACTCCCCACGCTGCCGACTTCCGCTGACTAGGATGGAGCCCATGACCCATACCTTGATCCTGCTCCGCCATGGGCAGAGCGAATGGAATGAGCTGAACCTCTTCACGGGCTGGGTGGACGTCACCCTCACCGAGAAGGGCCGCGCCGAGGCAGCCAACGGCGGCACGCTGTTGAAGGAATCCGGCATCAAGCCGGACGTGCTGCACACCTCCCTTCTCTCCCGCGCCATCCTCACTGCGAACCTGGCGTTGGAGAGCGCCGACCGTCAGTGGATCCCCGTGGAGCGTTCCTGGCGCCTCAACGAGCGCCACTACGGAGCGCTGCAGGGTAAGGACAAGGCGCAGGTGCGTGACGAGTTCGGCGAGGACCAGTTCATGACCTGGCGCCGGTCTTACGACGTTCCGCCGCCGGAGCTGCCGGACGACGACAAGTACTCGCAGGCCAACGACGAGCGTTACGCCGACCTCGAGTCCGTGCCTCGCACCGAGTGCCTCAAGGACGTGCTGGAGCGTCTGTTGCCGTACTGGGAGGGTTCCATCAAGGAGGACCTGACCCAGGGCAAGACCGTGCTGGTCACCGCCCACGGCAACTCGCTGCGTGCCCTCGTGAAGCACCTGGACGGGATCAGCGACGACGACATCGCCGGCCTGAACATCCCCACCGGCATCCCGCTGGTCTACGAACTCGACGACGACTTCAAGCCGATCACCCCGGGTGGGCGCTACCTGGATCCGGAGGCCGCGGCCGAGAATGCCGCTGCCGTGGCCAACCAGGGCAAGAAGTAGTCTCTCGGAAATATCAATGCCCGACGGTTCGGGGCGCCTACCGCTGGTAGGCGCCCCGAACCGTCGGGCATTCGTCTTGCTGATGCGGTTCAGGACAGAGCCGCAGGCTCCCACTCTCCGGTGACCAGGTAGCTGACCTTGCGGGCCACGGACACCCCGTGATCTCCGAAGCGTTCCAGGTAACGGCTGGTCAGGGTGGCATCCGCCGTGGTCGGGGCCGAGGCCGTCCAGTCGGGCCCGGCCACGATGCGGAACACGGAAGCATGCAGATCGTCGATCCGAGAGTTGGCGGAGACGATCTTGCGAACCAGCTCCAGGTCACGGGTGGTGAGGAGTTCCGTGAGCTGGGAGGCGATCTCCATGTCCAGCGTGGCCATCTCCTGGAACGTGGGGAGGATCCGATCCGGGACCACGGGTTCCGGGAAGCGCAACCGGGTCAGCTGTGCGATGTGCCTTGCCAGGTCCCCCATGCGCTCCAGAGAGGCGGACATGCGCAGCGACCCCACGATCATGCGTAGGTCGGCAGCGACGGGGCCCTGCAGGGCGAGGACGTCGATGGCACGCTCGTCCAGTTGGTTCTGAAGAAAATCGATCCTGGCGTCAGCGGCAATCACCTCCTGCGCCAGATCGGTGTCTGCCGTCGCGAACGACGTCCACGCCCTTCGCATGGCCTCACCCACATCCTGGGTCATCGTCACGAGCTCTTCGCCGATTCCCTCGAGTTCGGCCTGGAACACCTTGCGCACGCAAGCATCCTTTCCTTAAGGATCTTCACCTTCATCGCCCGGATCGGGCGTGTTCAGGCCAGCCAACCAGTGGAAGGTGACCGTGCGGAGGGGTGCCGGTGAACAGTCGGTGAACGCCCGCAGGATTCTGCGACAGAGCGGTCGGTTCCGCCGTCGCGATGGTTAGAGTTGAGGGCGTGGACCCCAGGATTCTCACGATGGTGCTGGCCGGGCTCGTCGGGCTGGCGCTCGGTGTGGCCGGCCTGTCTGCTGCCCTCGTCTCCCGGCGTGGCCGGACGCTGGATCTGCCGGGTTCCGACCCGGACCTCCCGGAGGGCGCAACGGACGTGCTATCAGTGATCGGCCGCGCCTACATCTTGTTGGACGATGTGGACGGCGTGGTCAGAGCCAACCCCACTGCCTACGCGTACGGCCTCATCCGTGGCCACAGCCTGGTTCATTCCGAACTCGAGGACCTGGTGCGTAAGGTTCGCCTGGACGGGGTCATCGAGGAACGTGAACTCGATCTGGCCCGCGGACCGGTGGGGGAGGGAAGCATCGTGGTCCACGTCCGCGTGGCCGCGTTGGGCGGAGACCATGTCCTCTTGCTGGCGGACGACCGCACCGAGTTCGCCCGCACCGCGGCGATGCGTAACGACTTCGTCGCCAACGTCTCCCACGAGCTGAAGACTCCTGTCGGCGCGGTGTCCCTGTTGGCAGAGGCGCTTGAGGAGGCCGCCGACGACCCGGAGACCGTGCGTCGTTTCTCAGCGAGCCTCGAGAGGGAGTCCAAGCGTCTCGCAGCGCTGGTGCAGGACATCATCGAGCTCTCCCGGCTACAGGGAACGGACGTGGTGGTGCAAGGCCAGCGCGTGGACCTGCGCGAGGTCGTGGACGAGGCCGTGGAGCGCGTCCAGTTGCAGGCCGAGCAGAAGGGTGTCCGGATCAGTGTGGGTGGAGACGACCAGTGTCTGGTGCACGGGGACCGGGACCTGCTCATGACCGCCTGCAAGAACCTGATCGACAACGCCATCAGGCATTCCCCCGACGGGACCGCTGTGGGGGTGGGGCTGCGAAGGCGCGACGGTCTGGTGTCCGTGACCGTGACCGATCGTGGTCCCGGCATCGAGGAAGAGGACCGGGAGCGTGTCTTCGAGCGGTTCTATCGGGTGGACCCTGCCCGCTCGCGTGCAACGGGTGGTACCGGCCTTGGCCTGTCCATCGTTCGGCACGTGGCCTCCAGCCACGGCGGAGAGGTCACACTGTGGTCGCAGCCGGGGCAGGGATCGAGCTTCACCGTGCGGCTGCCGCAATATGAGGAACAGCCGGAGGAGACCACGAGCGAGGCACCCCGAGGCGACGACATGAACAATACGAGGACCGGCGTGGACGCCGGAGAAGAGAGGAAGAACGCGTGACCACCATCTTGGTCGTGGAGGATGAGGAGTCGTTGAGCGACCCTCTTTCCTTCTTGCTGCAACGCGAGGGCTTCAAGGTCCGCGTGGTAGCAGACGGGGCGAGCGCCGTGCCGGACTTCGAGCGCAACGGAGCGGATCTGGTGCTGCTCGACCTCATGTTGCCCGGGCTCCCCGGCACCGAGGTGTGTCGTCAGATCCGTCAGCACTCGGCCGTACCCATCATCATGCTCACGGCGAAGGACTCGGAGATCGACAAGGTGGTCGGCCTGGAACTCGGTGCGGATGACTACGTCACCAAGCCCTACTCCTCGCGCGAGCTGATCGCCAGGGTGCGGGCCGTACTGCGGCGCCGGACAGATGTGGAGGAACCGGCCGACGACGGGGCCGTGGAGGCCGGACCGGTGCGCATGGACGTGGACCGACACCAGGTGTGGGTCAACGGGGAACTCGTGACCATGCCGCTGAAGGAGTTCGACCTCCTCGAGGTGCTGCTGCGCAACTCCGGCATCGTGATGACCAGGGACAAGCTGATCGAGCGAGTCTGGGGCAGCGACTACGTCGGGGACACCAAGACCCTGGACGTGCACGTCAAGCGGCTCAGGGCCAAGATCGAGGCCGATCCGTCAGCGCCCGTGCACCTGGTCACCGTGAGGGGCCTCGGGTACAAGTTCGACGGATGACCTTGGCCGCAGCACGCTCAACATACGAGGAGGCCCGCACCGTTGGAAACGGTGAGGGCCTCCTCGTATGTTGAGCGGGTCGAAACGAGTCAGTGCTCGCTCGACTCGGAATCCTCGGCGGGCTCGAGGTGCTTGCGTACGTCGGGGTTGGAACCGCCGGGAACGTATTCGGCGTACTCGGGCAGGGTGCCGTCCACCACCGGGACCTTGATTTCGGTCTTGCCGGACTCGCCGGTGGTCACGGTGACCTCGACGTTGAGACCGGGGTCGGTGGTCTTGAATTCACCATCGGAAGTGCCGTCAACAGTGAAGTCCTCGGCGTAGGAGTCGTCCTGCAGGCTGACGTCCGACTTGGCGTCAACGGTGGTGGAGACCGTCTGCCCGTCGAAGTCGATGGAGAACTTCTGCTTCTTGGCGGAGTCGTTGGACAGGTGGCCGATGAAGCGGGCGGGCTCGCTGTCTCCGTTGGTCACCAGCAGCAGGTTGTTGACGATCAGATTGGCGCGGTCACCGGCGGACACTCCGTCGGAGGCGTCGTAATGCAGGGTGGTGGCCTGCTGGTTGATGGCACCGCAGCCGGTGGCGCCGAATGCGGCGGCGGCCAGAACTGCAGCGGAGGCCGCGATGCGGACGCGGGACTTCTTCACTTGGATCGCTCCTCGGGTGGCGTGACGGTCCGGGTGTGACCAGTCTTCTCCGATTCGAAGACGACAGGGCACATCCCGATCAAACTCGATTCTAGTCGCTCCTGGGTGTGCGCAAGTACCACGTGCGCGTGTTTCAGGCCGTGCTCCGTGTTGCAGAGGGTGACGGATTGAGGTTGCCCCCTCGTGAGGTAGACCTTGGCATGCTAAACTTGGACTCCTGGAAAGGGGATTATCCACATGCTTTTTGAGGTTGGCGAAACGGTGGTCTACCCCCACCATGGAGCCGCAACGATCGACGAGATCAAGATGCGTAAGGTGCGCGGCGAAGAGAAGATGTATCTCAAGCTGCGCGTTGCTCAAGGCGACTTGATCATCGAGGTTCCGGCAGAGAATGTCGATCTTGTCGGCGTCAGGGATGTCGTGGGTCAGGAGGGCTTGGACCACGTGTTCGACCTCCTGCGTGCACAGGATGTCGAGGAGCCGGCCAACTGGTCCCGCCGGTACAAGGCGAACGTCGAGAAGCTCGCCTCGGGTGACGTGAACAAGGTTGCCGAGGTGGTTCGCGACCTGTGGCGTCGCGAGCACGATCGTGGACTGTCCGCCGGCGAGAAGCGCATGCTCGCCAAGGCCCGTCAGATTCTGACCTCCGAGTTGGCCCTGGCCAAGAAGATCGAGGAGACGGAAGCAGAAGCCATGCTGGACGATGTCCTGGCTGAGTCCATGCCGGTGGAGAAGGCGGACGCCAAGTAGGGCCTCGCCGAACAAGATTTGTAGGTCGGCTGCGCACAGTTCGCTGTGCGCAGCCGACCTTTTTCGTTCCCCACCTCTCCCTTTGCCGGCCACGAGAGGTGACGACGGTAGGTGACTCACGCCGTCGGGCATGGGAGTTGAAGCCTGAGCCGCTAGGCTGGAGGCCGTGACCATGCGCTTGTACGACTCCCGTTCCCAGTCCGTTCGCGATTTCCACCCCCTGGTGGAGGGCGAGGTGGGACTCTACTACTGCGGCGCCACCACGCAGGGCATGCCTCACGTGGGCCACGTGCGATCAGCTGTGGCGTTCGACCTGCTGCGGCGTTGGCTCGAATACCGCGGGCTGAAGGTGACGATGGTCCGCAATGTGACCGATATCGACGACAAGATCTTGGAGAAGTCGGCGCAGTCCTACACCGATGTGGAGGCGCTGGGGCCGGACTACATCGCCAACGAGGAATGGTTCGCGCTCTCCTATCGCTTCGAGAACGCTTTCAAGGACGCCTACCGCAGTTTGGGCGTGCTCGATCCCACCTATGAGCCGCGCGCTACCGGGCACATCTCCGAGATGCATGAATTGATCAAGCAGCTCATCGACGCCGGTCATGCCTACCCGGCCACCGACGACTCCGGCGACGTGTACTTCGACGTGCGTTCCTTCCCCGACTACGGTGCACTGACGCATCAGCGAGTGGACGACATGCAGGATGCGGCGGACGCCGACCCCCGCGGTAAGCGGGACCCACGCGACTTCGCGCTGTGGAAGGGCGCCAAGGCGGACGAGCCGGCCACAGCGAGCTGGCCTTCTCCGTGGGGCCGTGGCCGTCCCGGGTGGCATTTGGAGTGCTCCGCCATGTCCCACAAGTACCTGGGTTCAGCTTTCGACATCCATGGTGGCGGGCTGGACCTGCGCTTCCCTCACCACGAGAACGAACTGGCTCAATCGGCCGCGGCCGGCGATGACTTTGCCTCCTTCTGGCTGCACAACGGCCTGGTGACCTACAACGGCGAGAAGATGTCCAAGTCGCTCGGCAACACGGTCTCCCCACGGCAGATGCTGCAACTGGCCCCTGCGCGGGTGGTCCGGTACTTCTTGGGGCAGGCTCATTACCGTTCCCAGTTGGACTACTCGGAGGGCTCACTGCGCGAGGCAGGTGCTGCGCTCGAGCGAATTGACAGGTTCCTGTCACGTTCCGCTGCGGCTGGGTTGCCGTCGGTTGAGGACGAGGCCCGCGCAGTCACCCCGGCCTTCGCTGCGGCCATGGACGACGACCTGGGTGTGCCTCAGGCGCTCGGCGCCCTGCATGACGCGGTACGCGCGGGCAACAGTGCGCTCGACGCGGGCGACCTCGCCGCCGCGGCCGAGGCGGCCGCCGCAGTAGAAGCCATGGCCTCCGTGCTCGGTATCGCCTCGACGTCCGTGAACGGCGGGGCTGACGGTGTCGGCGCCGCGGCCGAGCGGGAGGCGCTTTCCGCTCTCGTCGAGGCCCGCATCGTCGAGCGCGCCTCGGCCCGTGCGGCCAAGGACTGGGCTCGCTCTGACGCCATTCGTGACGAGCTGGCACACGTCGGCATCACGGTCAAGGACAGTGCCGACGGAGCCACCTGGTCCCTCGACTGAATCCCAAGGATGTGTCCGGACCCTCGCCGGTATCAACCACCACGGACAGGCGCAGTCGATACACTTGAACCCGATCCGCGGCTCTGATGCCGCCGTCCCGTTGCCCCCAACGGGAGTTGTACCGATGAGAGGCCAGACATGTCCGCGCCCAAGAAGGCACCGAAGAACAAGAAGGGCCCACTGAAGGGCACCGGTGGCCACGGCCGCAAGGCACTTGAAGGCAAGGGCCCCACGCCCAAGGCCGAGGACAGGGTCTATCACAAGGCCCACCGGGACAAGATGCTGCGGGAACGCAGTGACGCCAAGCGGCCTCAGGGCAACCGTCGGCCGAGTGGGCGCAACAAGCGCGCCGAGGAATACGTCTCGGGCCGCAACTCCGTGCTGGAGGCATTGAGTGCCGGCATCCCCGCCAAGGCACTGCATCTCGCCGTGCGTGTGGAGATGGACGATCGGGTTCGCGACATTCTCAAGATCGCGGCTGAGCGTGGCATCCCCTTGATGGAACAGCAGCGCCCCGAACTGGACCGCATGACGGATGACTCCGTGCACCAAGGTGTGGTGCTGCAGGTCCCCCCATACGACTACCAGGATGCGGGGGAGAAGCTCTCCGAACTGATCGGTAAGCACAAGGCAGGCCATTCCGCGGCCGCGCCGCTGGTGATCGCCCTGGACGGGATCACCGATCCTCGCAACCTCGGAGCCATCATTCGCTCGGCCTCCGCCTTCGGCGCGCAGGCCGTCGTGATTCCGGAACGTCGTAGCGCGGGCGTGACGGCCACGGCCTGGAAGACCTCGGCGGGTGCAGCAACCCGTGTTCCCGTCACCCGTGCCACCAACCTGACCACAGTGCTGAAGCAGGCCAAGGCCCAGGGTTACTACGTGGCCGGCCTCGACGGTGGCGGAGACGTGGACCTTCCGCAGTTCGACCTGGCCACGGAACCGCTCATTCTGGTGGTGGGCTCGGAGGGCAAGGGGATCTCCCGTCTGGTCTCGGAGAACTGCGACCAGATCGTCTCCATCCCGATCGATTCCGCCATGGAGTCACTGAACGCGTCGATGGCTGTGGGCATCACGCTCTACGACATCTCCCTGAAGCGTCGCTTGGCCGAGTAGTGAGCGCTGCAGCGTGAGCTCACACGATGACTGATCCGATGGGCCGGCGTCTCCATCCTTGATGGGGAGGCCGGCCCATCGGCGTTTAGGGGAGCGACTGAGGCCGTCCGGGTGCGAAACCAAAGTGAACAGTGTGTTTCAACCCGACGAAGGGCAGATTCGCATGAGGTGGGTCACATTTTGGTGACGAATACGCGTGGTTGGCGTCTCATTCCGGGGTCACTAGTGGCCGAGATCCCCGGATTTCCGCGGAAGCCGGCGCACTTGGTGTCGCGTTGAGGTCGGTTTTTGGGGGACGGCCCGGTTTTGCTCTGGCTCAAGTCTCGTGTAGAGTTGTCTCTCGTCGCCGCAACGAATCGGAAACGAAACGGAGCGGAGACGGAAGTCCTGGAGCGAAGGTTGCAGCCACAGGTTGGAGCCGGGATCCAGGGTGTCCGTTGTTTGAGAACTCAATAGTGTGCCAAGTTTGTTGATACCAAATTTATTTTGCTGACTGCCTTTTTTGGTGGTTGGTGTTTGGTGTTATTGCCTGCGCATTGCCGCCCCTGTGGTGGTGTGTGGGTGTGATGCTATGGATTGGATTGCTGGCTGACTTTCAATGTTTTCCCGTTGGGGTTGGTTGGTGTCTGTAATTTTTTTGCGGAGAGTTTGATCCTGGCTCAGGATGAACGCTGGCGGCGTGCTTAACACATGCAAGTCGAACGCTGAAGC
>NZ_JALAGT010000039.1 GCF_022712295.1 Galactobacter sp. | reverse complement strand
TCCCTGCCCCGGTCAGCCTCGAGGCCCCAAAAGCCAATCGGCCACCGTCCGGTGCGCGGACTCGGCGTCCGACGGGTGGAAGGAGGACGCGGCGGCGTCCCTGAACAGTCGTTCCGCCTCTGAGCCACGGGAGTACGACGAGCCGCCGGAGACCCGCAGAGCCGTGGCAGTTGCCTCCCTGGCCACGTCGCCCGCCCTGGTCCGGAACGTCACGAGTCGCGGGAACCACGAAGGATCCTTGGGTGACGTCGCGCGTCCCAGGTCGTCCAGGTCACTCGCCAAGGCGACGGACGCGTCGTCGAGCAGCAGGACATCCATCGCGGTGTCGGAGAGCCCGAAGCGGAGCAGTTCGTCCGCCGCCAGCGCGTTGCCCGTGCTGCGGTCGGTACGTCCGCTGAGATTCTGAGCCGCCAACTCGACTGCGCGATCCGCGACTCCGGCATAGACGGAGCCAGTCAGGGAGAGGAAGGCGGCGAAGATCCCGAAGATCAAGGGATCGGTCTTCTCCCCCACGGCCATCAAGCTGTGGACGTCTTCGGCCTTCAGCAGCGCCCGGTCCAGGCGGGTGCTGGCGGAACCGGAGGCTCGCATGCCCAGTGCGTCCCAGTCCGACCCGGTTCTCACGCCCGGCTGCCTGGGGATGAATCCATGAATCAGGCGGGCGTCGTCGCCCTCCCCTGTCTTGCCGAACACGCCCAACCGCGTCCACCCCGGTCCCATCGACGTGAAGACCTTGGTCCCGGTCAGCTCGAAGTCGCCGTTCTCGAGTGGCTCCGCGGTGGTGAAGGAATCGAAGAGCATGGCCTTGTTGCCCGGCTCCGACACGCCGAAGGCGAGCCGTTCACCACGGGCCACCGCATGACGCATGCCGGAGAGCCGATCATCGCCGAGGGCCCGGAGAACCCGGTCCACGCCCGTCCACACCAGGTGCATGTTCACCGCCAGCGCGGTCCCCGGGGCGTGGGCCGCCAAACGTCGTTGGGCCGCGATCGTCTGTCCGAAACCCCAATCGGATCCCCCGAGTTCCTGCGGCAGCATCGCCAACAGATAGCCGCTGGCGGCAAGATCGTCCAGATCGTCCTGCGCGAAAGAGTTCTCCGCGTCATGAACGGCGGCTCGGGTCCGGATGGACTCGAGCAAGGAGGAGGGCAACAGGTCGTCGATGCCGGCGGATGGGGACATGGTGGGGCGGAGCTCCTTGGTTTCTTGGGATCGAGGTTGGTTTCTTGCGACCGGGGGTTTCTGTGGATCGGGGCGAGACTCAGTACTCGGTCAACAGGCGGTACAGCACACGCCGGCCGAAGAGTAGCGCCGACACCGGCACCCGCTCGTCCACGCCGTGGAAGAGTCCGGTGAAGTCGAGGTCGTCCGGAAGCCGCAACGGGACGAATCCGTATCCACGGATCCCGAGCTCGTACATGGCCTTGTTGTCGGTGCCGGCCGCAAGCATGTACGGCAGCACCTCGCACCCCGGATCCTCCTGGGAGAGCAGATCGCCCATGGTGTGCACCAGAGGTGTGTCCGACGGAGCCTCGAGGCTGATGAGTTGGTGGTGGTAGTCGACGTCCACCTTCTCCCCCGCCAGATCCCGGATCAGGTCCAGAGTCTCCTCATGAACGCCGGGCAGGGTGCGGATGTCCATCCGGGCCTCGGCCGTGGAAGGGATGACGTTGTCCTTGTATCCGGCGTTGAGCACCGTGGGATTCACCGAGCCTGAGAGGGAGGAGCGCACCCACTTGGCCGTGTGTCCCAGGGCCTCGAGCTGCGGCTCGGGGTCGTTCGGGTCGAACGTGGTTCCGGAGATGCGGGCCACGCCTTCGAAGAGAGCGGTGGTGGAATGTCGGTAGCTCCGCGGCCACTCCTGCTCGCCGATGCGCGTCACGGCCGCGGCCAGGTGTGTCACGGCGTTGTCCGGGTTGATGGCGGACCCGTGGCCGGCGGTCCCCTTGGCCGTCAGCTTGGTCCACGCCACGCCCTTCTCCGCCGTCTGGATCAGGTAGGTGCGGGTGCCTGCAATGTCGGTGGAGAAGCCCCCCACCTCGCTGATGGCCTCCTCTGCGCCGTCGAACAGTTCGGGGTGGTTCTTGACCACCCACTGGGCGCCGTAGGTGCCGCCGGCCTCCTCGTCCGCAAAGAAGGCCACGATCAGGTCGCGCCGCGGCTTGATCCCGCGGCGGGCCAGTTCGCGGATGTTGGTGAGGATCATGGCATCCATGTCCTTCATGTCCACCGCACCACGGCCCCAGATCATGCCATCACGCACCTCGGCGCCGAACGGGTCGACGCTCCAATCGGCGGCCTCTGCCGGCACCACGTCCAGATGGCCGTGGACCACCAGTGCGGGCAGGGTGCGGTCCTCGCCCTCGATCCTGACGATCACGTTGGCGCGTCCCGGAGCCGATTCATGGAGCACAGGGTCGTAGCCGACCTCTTGCAGGGACGCCATGACGTAGTCCGCGGCGGGACGTTCGTTGGCCGCATCGGGGCGCCCGCCGAAGTTGGAGGTGTCGAAGCGGATCAGATCGCGACAGATCGAGACCACTTCGGCGTCGAGACCGGTCAGATCCTTGATCGAATCGTCCATGCTGCTCTCCGAGGTGGGCTCCATCACATCTCCTTCAGGGGCACCGCAGAATCGAGGCCGCGGCGCGTGGTCATTGCCCTGTCCACGCTACATCCTCGTACCTGTACTTCCGCGGTATTCCGCGGAGAACCTGGTGTTTTCGTCCGGTTGGTGACGTGCCGTGACCTGGGGTGTCGCGTTACCGGATGGGGGTTTCCTTCGGTTTGGAATAGCCTCATCGGCCGTGCTAGAGTTTTATTCGTTGCCTCGCCGCTCCTTGGAGCGGGCGAACACCACCTGCGCGGGTGGCGGAATAGGTAGACGCGCTAGCTTGAGGTGCTAGTCCTCGTATTAGAGGGTGGGGGTTCAAGTCCCCCTCCGCGCACAAAGTGTAGGGGCGCCAGAAAGAAAAACAAGATTGCGGGCGAGG
>NZ_JALAGT010000038.1 GCF_022712295.1 Galactobacter sp. | reverse complement strand
GCCGCCAGCCGCCCCGAACCCCCGGCTACCATCGGCCCGCCGGCCCCGGGGGCGCCTCCCGTGCGGGAGGCGCCACCGGGGCCGTCGGGTTTGCTGCAGGCAGGTGACGCGTGCTCAGGGGGCCGGGCACGCGGCGTCGGGCATGAGAGCGATCAAGATCAGTTCACGGAAGACTGGACCAGGATCTTGATGGCCGTCTCGGGGTGGTGGATGAGGGTCTCGAAGCCCTGCTCCACGATCTGCTCGGGCTGGATGCGGGCGGTCACGAAGGGCTCCACATCCAGCTTGCCGGAATTGATCATCGCGATGGAGTCCTCGAAGTCCTCGGCCAGGTAGGCCATGGTGCCGGAGACCGTGGCCTCGGTGTAGTGCAACTCGGCGGTGGTGTTGAGTTCCAGGGCCCTGGACGGCAGCGCGATCAGCTGGATGTGGCCGCCGGGGCGGACGTTCTTGATCAACTGGTGGACCACGGGGCCGGCACCTGCGCAGTCGAAGACCACATCGGCGCCGAGGCCGTCGGTCTGCTCGGCGACGAGTGCGTCGAGGTCCTCCTCGATGGGGTTGACGCCGAAGTCGGCGTGGGAGGCGGAGAGGGCCTTCTCGCGGCGGACCTGGGCGGGCTCGGACACGATGACGGTGGCGCCCTTGGCCTTCAGGATCGCGGCGACGAACAGGCCCACCGGGCCGGCGCCGCCCACCACGGCGACGTCGCCGGCCTTGGCTCCGGAGAGGCGCACGGCGTGCGTGGCGACGGACAGCGGTTCGATCATCGCGGCGTGGTCAAGCGGCATGTCCTTGACGTCATGGACGTTGGCTGCCGGAACGTTGATGTATTCGGAGAGGCCGCCACCACGGCCGGAGAGGCCGAAGCCCCACTGGTTGCGGCAGATGTTGGACTTGCCGGAGCGGCAGGCGGCGCATTCGCCACAGGCAACGTTGTCCCGTACTGCGACGTTGGTACCCACCGTCACGGAGTCCACGCCCTCGCCGAGCTCCACCACGGTGCCGGAGAACTCGTGGCCCAACACGATGGGGAGGTACTCACCCGTCTGCTTGTTGGGGGTGTCCTTGGTGGGGGTGGAGGCGAGGCCGCCCTCGGTATACATGTGCAGGTCGGAGCCGCAGATGCCGCCCCAGGCCAGCTTCAGCTTCACCCAGCCGGGCTGCGGGGTGCCGGGTTCGTCGATCTCCTCGACTCGTAGGTCTTCCTTGCCGTGGAACATGACTGCGCGCATGTGGTGACTCCTCATCCTTCTTGCGTTGTTTTCTCATTAACAAGTGTAAACCTGTGTGGCGCGTTCCTCCATGATGTCGTGAACGTCTGGTGCGGCACCGAGGCGGGTGACGTGGCTCATGGGTGTGGAAACTGAGATTGGATCGAGGCAACTCGGCCTGAGGCGGCTCGGGTGAAGTGCGTGGCTGCCGCTTCGTGGTCCGGGGTGGACGCCGAACGTGAGTGGGCCCGTGGTCGGACTCCAGCCGCTATCGGGCTTGACGTGACCCAGCTCACCCGGAATGATCTGTCCGGATGGCCGGAGCGGCCGCAATGGCGGGGTCGCTCTCGGTTGTCATTTTGTTCGGCATCGTCCGGCAATACCGCGTGAGTGGCGTTTTACCCCCTGGATTGGCATCTACCCCTGAAATCGGGATTTGCACCCGTCGTGCGACGGTTGTAAATGGAGAATCGTGCGGCGAATCCAGCATCGTGGGGCAAAGCGCCGGGGACGCCAAGACCATACCAGCTGACCTCCTCTTCGCCTGAGCGGTACTTTTTGCCCGCATGCTCCGGTTTGCTCGCATGCCCGGACCGGAGTTCTCAGGAGGGCGTCAAGGGCGGATCGGGGCGGCGGCGCAGCGGCGAGATCAGCACCACGAGGCTGCAGCCCAGCACCACAAGACCCAGCCAACCCAACCACCCCAGGCGCTCGCCGACCACGACGACGGCCAGCAGTGCCGCGACGGCGGGTTCCAGCAAGGTGATGGTGGTGGCGGTGGACGCCGGCACCCGCGTGAGTCCGTACCCGAAGAACAGGTACCCGGCAAACATCGGCACCAAGGACATGTACGCGGCCACCGTGAAGGCTGACGGGCCGGCCACCAAGGGCGCCCCGGTCACCAACAAGACGGGCATGAGCCCCAACCCGCCAAGGCCGAAGACGGCGCCCATAGCAGCTGCTCGGCCCACGCCCTGGGCGAGCATGCGCTGCACCACCCACGAGTACACGGCATAGGTCAGCCCTGCAGCGAGCCCAAGCAGCACGCCCCAGACCGTCGCCGACCCATGGCCCCCACCGTGAGCCGCGCTGGTCAGTCCGGTTCCGATCACACCCAGCCCCGCGGCCACGCACCATGTCCTGCTCGGAGCGCGACGATCCACGACCCATTCCGTGACGCCAGAAAAGAGGGGAGCGGACGCCAGGGACACTGCCGTGCCGACTGCGACCCCTGCCAAGTGCATCGAGGAGTAGAACGCCAGGGGATAACCCACCACAGCCAGCGCCCCGATCAGAAGTAACCAGGCATGGTTGGCCACAAGGGACCGTTGACGCCACAGTGGCCTGATAGCCACAACTGCCTGGAGGAGTCCGCCCACCCCCAGTGCAGCGGAACCGATGGCCAACGGGCCTGCCTCAGGGGCAAAGGTGGCTGCGGTGCCGGTGGTTCCCCACAGCGCGGCCGTCGTGGTGATGGCGAGGATGCCCGAGGTGCGACCGGGATGAGCGTCGGGCCCGGAACGCGACGGTGGCGTCACCTCTCCCGGCCTCGGCGCGGAGACTCCACGGAGGCAGCGTCCGCCGGAGCGGCCGCAGTCGAAGCGGCCGCACTCTGGGCGGACTGCGTCGCCAGCGCCTCCGTGACCACGTTCTCGGCAAGGGACCGAACGGCCTCGAGTAATTCCAGGTCCGCTGCGAGTCCCGCCCGGCTCATGGCCCCCTCAAGAAGGAATGACACGTGCAGTGCGGTGGTTCGGGCGCTTGCGGCGGGGAGGACGCCGCTCAGGTGTTCTTGCAGGATCTGCTGTACCTGACGTTTGTGGCGGCCCACCAGCTCGCGCCCGGGGTGACCCAAGGGTAATTCTGCTGCCGCATTGAGCAGTCCGCACCCGCGGAAATCTGCGGCGAGTCGAGCATGGTCCAGGTAGGCGTCCGTCACTGCCATGACGCCCGTTGTGGCCGCCGCGGCTGCCGGTGACGCCGCGGCTGCCGGTGACGCCGCGGCTGCCGGTGATGCCGCGGCTGCCGGTGATGCCGCAGCCGCCGGTGACGCCGGGGGCGTCCAAGCTCGCGCGGCTGTCGGAGCTGTGGTGGCTGCAGAGGCTGTCGCATCTGCTCGCGACTCTTGGTCGGCGGCCTCGATTCGTGCCTGGTACAGGTCCAGCCATTCCTGATGTCTGGCCTCGAGGTAGGCCATCTCCAGCTCCTGTTTGGAACCGAAGTGCTGGTAGAGGCTGCGCTTGGACACATGAGCGGCTTGGGACAGGGTATCCACGCCGGTGCCCGTCATCCCTTGGTCGTAGAAGAGCTGTGCTGCCGCCGAAAGCACGCGGTCCCGTGCAGGGCTGCGGCGACTCGTAGAGGTGCGGTCCTGTGCCGGGACGCGGCGCTCGGTGGTCTTTGTGGGTGAGGCGAGTGGGCCCGAAGGCTCCCGATGAGCAGTGAAGGCACTGGCTGGTGAGGTCACGATTCAAAAGTACACAGATCGGTGTACCTTGGCCAGCGGTATCCCTGAGTATCCGTGGCCGAACCCGGCAACGGACGCGGCTTTCCAGCTTTCGGGGTAATCAGGTCACGAAATGGTCTCGACCTGGGTTCCACCGCGTCTAGGATGAATGGGATGAACCCACGTCCAGGGACCCACGACGGGAGTGACGATGCCTGAACGGTGCCAACGGTGTGAGGCCGAACTCCCACCGAATGTCGAGAGCTGCCCGCAGTGCCACGCGCCGGTGACAGCCATCCAGAGCCCTCCGGAACAGCCCGTGCCCTCGATCGGCGGCAGCATGGCCGCCGCACCATGGGTGCCGGGCCCCGACGGGGAACTGTATCCGGCCAAGGATGTGCCGATGATTCAGGCTCCGGATCCTGAGCCCACACCAGAGGCCCCCGCACCGCCAGACGTGGAGAGCTTCGGCACACCCTATGGGCCCATCGGTTCCGCTCCGAGCGCGAGCTCCGGCTCCGAGGCCGCCGTGCCCGGATACGGTGCACCGTTGCCGGCCCCGACCGATCCGGATCAGCTTCCGCCCACCGCTCCGGTGCCGCTTGCCGCCGTGCAGCAACCGGAACCACCGGCCGTCCCATCTTCGGCGGCGCAGCCGCTTTCCCCGTTGCCGGACATCAGCGCCACCTCGGCACCCAGCGCCGCAACAGCTGCTCCGTCCGCTGCCTCGGCCCTGCACACGGAACCGCCGCAGCCGACCACCAGTCCGGACGAGGGAGCTGCCGAGCCAGCTGCTCACGGCCAGGAGCCTTACGCGCAGTACCCGCACGGCACCGATGCCTACGGCGATGCTCCTGTCGATGCATCGGCCGGCGTCGCATCGGCTTCCAGCCCTGCTCCGTCCGCGCAGAGCGCAGGCCACCCGGAACTCGGATACACCGTGCGGCTCGGTTTCGGGGACGGCTCCAGCGTGCGGATCGACACGGACGCGATCCTGGGGCGCAAGCCGCAGCTCAAGGCCGCGGAAGAGAACCTGATCTCGGTGCCGCTCATCGACCCGCTGAAGTCCTCCTCCCGCGTCCACCTCCGGATGCGCCTGCGCGCCGAAGGCGTGAGCGTCGAAGATGCAGGTTCCGGTAATGGCACCCGCGTGGAGCACGAGGGACGGCTCTACGACGCGCAGCCCGGGCAGCCGTTCTGGGTGGTTCCTGGGGACACCGTCTGGCTGGGCGAGGTCCCAGTGTCCATCGAGTTGGGCTGACGCTCACCTCGACGTTGGTGCGACGTCGACGCGAACGTCGCACCATCCCGCAATCCAACAGCAAGAGCCAGAGGGGAGGCGAGCACCGTGCTGAATCGCTGCGAAGCGTCATGGGATGAGCCCGTGCCGGTCCGCGCCCAACCCTTGGCCGTCCCCGGTGTTCCCTTCCAGGCGCAAGACGGCGGCTGGGTCTTCCCGCTACCCGCGGACGGCGCGCTGGTTCTGTTGAGTCACGACGGAACCGAAACCCTGGTGCTCGGTACGGATCCTGAGGTCCTCGTGCCCAACGTCGTGGCCGTGGCCTACCGCAGCGCCGTCACCCCGACCGGGAGGCGAGCGCGTTCGGCACGGCACGCCGCTCAGATCGTCGACGACGCCGCGGCCGCGTCGCTCCCGCCCACCGTCCCGCGGGCCGCGCCGGTCGGTGCGCAAGGTCCGCAGGCCCCCGAGGTGGAGCACACAGCTGAAGCGGAGCCGGACGCAACGCGACCGGCCTCGGATACCGCCGAACGCGGCCATGAGACACCCGTCGCGGCATCGGCCGCCTCGGACTGCGCCCATGAGGCGGACCGTACCCAACTCGGCGTCCCGGACGACCGTACTGTCACGGGATCCGACTTGCACCGGCTCCTGGCGGACCGGGCTGGAGCCCAGCCGGACACCCCGGACGATCACACGGTGCTCGGCACGTCCCTACCGTCCCCCGGCAGTGACGTCGCCATCGTCGGTTCGACTT
>NZ_JALAGT010000037.1 GCF_022712295.1 Galactobacter sp. | reverse complement strand
CCTCGGCCGCCGGCTTGACAGAACCAATGCGGTCGAAGGCTTCCATGAATTCCGCCCGCAATGCAGCGGTTTCGGTTCGAGATGACACGGTGGTCGCAGCTCCTCAAGTAGAGGTGTTGCAACCACCGGTTGAGACCGCCGGCTGAAGTTAGGAACCGAGCTGACGTTGGAAACAGTCAGCAGGCTCGGATGGGACAACGGGATGGAGCGGCAGAGAGTCATGCGGCCTGGAGTCTTGAACATAGCGGAGGGACTACAGGCCCAGGAAGTTGCTCAGCACCTGGGCTGTGCCCAACCGAGCACGTTCATCTCCGCCTTCGGGAGTGTGGCTGGAGTCACTCCTTGGGCCCATGTGACCGCCGAATGAGGTGAAAACACGCGGGTTTCAGGGAGTGGATGTCGAAAGACCCGTATCGGATGACCGAGTCCATCGATTGCACAGCTAAGTCTGACCTTACTAAGCTTGCCTAGTGCGGACTGCCTCAAGTTGGTGTGGCGCGCATGACCCAATGTCGTCGAGTAACTCGAGTAAGCGGACAGAACCGAAGCATGACAGCAATTCAGGTAGATCCCCATGGAGCCCTCGGTCGGGACGGCGAGTCCGCCCTGACGCGGCGCCCAGCGAGACGTCTCGTGGGGGAGGACCTGGTCCTCGGGTTCGGCCGCACCGAAATCGTCCACGGCGTGAGTCTGGAGTTGACCCCGGGCAGCGTGACCGCCCTGGTGGGACCCAACGGCTCCGGAAAATCCACCCTGCTGCGTTCACTTGCGCGGCTTCACGCCCCCGACACCGGTCGCATCCTCATCGGTGACGACAACCTGCTGGACGCCGCAGAGCACTCCGCCCGTGAGTTCGCCCGCGACGTCACGCTCTTTGCCCAGAGTCGCATCGCCCCTGCAGGCCTTTCCGTGCGGGAGATCGTCGAGTTCGGCCGCCACCCGTATCGCAAACGCTTCGCCGGGATGAGCGCTCAGGACCGCGACGCGGTCAACCGAGCCATGGCCGTCACCGGCATCTCGGACATGGCGAGCCGCCCCGCCTCGCAGCTCTCCGGCGGGGAAGTGCAGCGCGTCTGGCTGGCCTGCTGCCTGGCGCAGGAGACCGGAATCGTCCTGCTCGACGAACCGACCAACCACTTGGATCTGCGCTACCAGACGGAGATCCTGGACCTGATCCTTGACCTGTCCCAAGAAATCGGGGCAGCGGTCGGCGTGGTCTTGCACGACCTCGACCAAGCCGCCCGCGTCGCGGACACCGTGGCCCTCCTGGCTGAGGGCAGCGTCCTGGCATCAGGTTCCCCGCTCGACGTCCTCACCGCAGACCACATCGGCACCGCGTATGGCGTCCCCGTCCGCGTGGACCTCGACGAGGACTCCGGGCACCTCCGGATCGACCCGATCGGCCGACACCGGCCGCGCCTCCAGCGCCCCGGCCACGGACAGCGCGGCGAAGGACAGCGCGGCGCGAGCCGCGCGTAGAACGCACCCCCGGCCCCTGCCGTCGGGCATTGAACACATCACCAGAACACCGAAGAAGAGGAACCCTTATGAGCTCTCAGCGCCTGGCTTGCCGCGGACTTGCGGCCCTGGCCGTCGCCACGCTGGCCACCACCCTGGCCGCCTGCGGCACCACCGACGTGGAATCGGACAAGTCCTCGGACGCCACCGACAAGGCCTCCTCCGCCAACTGCACGGACGACACCACCAAGACCTCCACGGACCCGGTGGACATGAAGGACGGACTGGGCCGAGAGGTCAAGCTGGACAAGCCCGCCGAGCGCGTCGTGGTCCTGGAATGGCAGCAGACCGAGGACCTGCTCACCCTCTGCGTGGACCCCGTCGGCGCGGCCAGCACCAAGGACTACGCCACCTACGTCAAGGCCGAGAAGCTGCCGGATTCCACCAAGGACATCGGTGAGCGCGGCGAGCCGGATCTGGACACCATCTACGGCCTGGACCCCGACCTGATCGTCGTGGAGGCCTATGACAAGAGCGACAAGGTGCTCAAGCAGCTGGAGAAGCGCGACGTCCCCGTACTGGCCACGGTCGGTGCCGACGCCAAGGGCGGGCAGCTGAAGAACATGCGCAACGTGTTCCAGCAGATCGCCGAGGCCACCGGCCGCAGTGACCGTGCAGATGCCGTGCTGAAGGACTACGACGAGCACCTGGCCGAGGCCAAGGCCGAGGTCGCTGATGTGGACATGGACGTCAAGGACTTCGTGTTCTTCGATGGTTGGAAGGAGGGCGGCAACGTCGTCATCCGCCCGTACGGCGAGGGTGCCCTCTTCACCGAGCTCGGCGAGGAACTGGGCATGAAGGCCGCCTGGACCGACGAGATCAACAAGAGCTACGGCTCCGGCGGCGTGGACCCGGCCTACGGCCTGGCTCAGACCGACATCGAGGGTCTGACGGCGGTGGGGGAGGCCAACCTCTTCTACGGCGATGACGAGACCGAGGACAGCTACGCCAAGGACCTCGTGAAGTCCTCCATCTGGAAGAACCTGCCCGCCGTCAAGGACGGCCGCGCCTACGCCTTCCCGGCCGGCGTGTGGGGAGCGGGCGGACCCAAGTCCAATGAGCTGGCCGTGGACGCCTTCGTCGACGTCATCAAGGACAACGCGGGGAAGTGACCTCGGCCCCGCAGAGCGCCGCGCCGCGTTCCCCCGACGCGACCGAGCCCCCAGCCGCTCCCCAGCGGCTGGGGGCCAGCGGCGTCTGGACCGGCGCCGCCTTGGTGGTGGTGCTGATCGTGGCGGTGGTGCTCACAGGGCTGTGGCACCTGTCCCAGGGGACCTCGGGGATGGGTGCATGGGATCTGTTCCGTGGCCTGCTCGGAGCCGACGTCCGGGTGGGCGGCGTCTCCGCGACAGACATCTTCTCCGGTTCCCGCCTGCCTCGGCTGGCCGCCGGCGTGGTGGTGGGGTTGGCGCTGGGTGTGGCCGGCTGCCTGCTGCAGTCCGTGACCCGCAACCAGCTGGCCTCTCCGGACACCCTGGCCGTCACGGCCGGCGCTTACTTCGCCCTGACCGTGGTGGCAGCCTTCGGCATCAGCGTGCCGGTACTGGCCTCCTCCGGCGTCGCGTTCGTGGGTGGCCTGTTGGCGGCGGCCGTGGTGCTCGGCCTGACGGGACGCACATCCGGCTCAGGCACCACTCGTCTGATCCTGGCCGGTTCAGCGGTGGCGATGGCGCTGGATGCCGGGACCACCATGCTGCTGATCCTGTTCAAGGAGCAGACCACGGGTCTCTTCGCCTGGGGTAGCGGTTCGCTTGGTCAGCTGGACGTCACGGCCGCCTCCCGTGCGCTGCCCGTGGTGGTTCTGGTCCTGATTCTTGCGGTACTGGGCTCCCGGCGTCTGGACGTTCTCGGGCTCGGTGAGGACGCCGCGACGTCGCTCGGCGTGCCCGTGCGTTCCACCCGCTGGCTCGCGATCGTGGCCGCCGTGATCCTTGCGGCCACGTCCGTGACGCTGGCCGGCCCCATCGCGTTCGTGGGCCTGGGCGCGCCCGTGGTGGCCCGCCTGCTGGCGAGCAAGGTCTCGGCTTTGCGGCGCCACGCGTTCCTGCTGCCCGTCTCCGGTCTGCTGGGCGCGCTCATCATCCTCCTGGCCGACGCCGTGGTCCGCGGCCTGCTGGGTGCCGAGGGGGCCACCGCCATCCCCACGGGTATCCCGACCTCGTTGCTGGGTGGCGTGCTGATCGTGGTGCTCGCTCTGCGGATGCGGGACGCGACGGCGGCGCCGTCCACCGGTGCCGCAGGGTCACCGGCCGGCGGGTCCAAGTCCGTCCCGGGGCGACGCCGCTTCGTCCTGGTGGCGCTGATCGTCGCCGCGGCCCTGCTGGTCTGCCTGGTGGTCGCGATGTTGGCAGGCAGCCTGTGGCTGCGGCTGCGCGACATCGTCCTGTGGTTCCAGGGCGCCGCGCCGTCGTTGATCGACTACGCGCTGGACGACCGCTTCGCCAGAGTCGCCGCGGCCACCCTGGCCGGTGCCGCGCTGGGCCTCTCCGGCACCGTGGTGCAGTCCACCGTGCGCAACCCCCTGGCGGAACCGGGGCTCTTGGGTATCACCGCGGGCGCCGGGCTCGGCGCTGTCTATGTGATCTCCACCGGATTCCTGGGAGGCGGCCAGGGCGCCATGGTGGCCATGGCCGTGGCCGCCGGATTGGTCACGTTCGGCCTGATCGCCGTGCTGGCCTGGCGCGGCGGCATGCTCCCGGACCGCTTCGTCCTGGTCGGCATCGGCGTGGGCTACGCCCTCAGCGCGCTGACCACGTACCTGCTGCTCAGCAACGATCCGTGGCAGACGCCTCGGATCATGACCTGGCTCTCCGGCACCACGTACGGCAAGGCGCTGATCGACGTGGCCCCGGTCGCGATCTGCCTGCTGATCGCGGTCCCGTTGCTCTTCCTCTTGCGCCGCGACCTGGATCTCATGGCCGTGGACGAGGACACCCCTCGGATCCTCGGTCTGCGGCCGCAGCGGACCCGACTCTCACTCCTGATCCTCGCCGCGCTGCTGGCCGCCGTGGCCGTGGTGGCCGTGGGCACGGTCGGGTTCGTGGGACTCGTGGCTCCCCACCTGGCCCGGGGCCTGGTGGGCGCCCGGCACGCGAGGATCATGCCTGTGTCCATGATGCTCGGGGCGCTGCTGGTGCTCATCGCTGACACCCTTGGGCGCACCCTCATCGCGCCGTCTCAGCTGCCGGCCGGTGCCATGATCGCGCTGGTGGGCGCGCCGTACTTCGTCTACCTCATCCGCAAGGCGCGCTGAGGCCCTCACACGCAAAGGTGCCATACGGGCGGGACTCGAGTCCCGCCCGTATGGCACCTTGTGCGTTGACCGGCGCCTGTGGCGCCGGTCAGTCGTGGCGCCAGAAGCCTGAGAAGGTGATGCGGTCCTTGGGCACACCGTGGCCCACCATGGCCCGACGTGCGCCGGTGGCGAGTTTGGACTCGCCCACGAGGTAGGCATAGGTGGTGGCCGGGACGTCGGTGAGGCCCTGGACGGCGGCGACGGTGGGGGCGCCAGGGGTGTCCTCTGGTGCGCGGACGAACCACTCGACGGTGACGCCGGTGGGGGTGGCCCAGTCCTCGATGTCCTCGGGATCGGCGACCTCGACGAAGACGCTGCCCGTGGTCTGGGGTTCGAGGCCGCGGATCACCTGACGCACACCGGGCAACCCCGCCTCGTCGGAGGCGATGACGATGTGGTCGGCATCCTCAGGGGGCAGGTAGATGATGCCCTGGTCCAACAGTGCCACCGGGGAACCGGGACGGGCGGACACGGCCCATGCGGCCACTGGGGCGCTGAACTCGCCGAGTTCGTCGGCGTGGAGCACCACGTCGATGTCCATGACTCCGTACTCGGTGCCGTCGCGGTCCTCGATACGCAGATCAGCGACCGTGTAGTTGGACAGGTGCGGGCGCTGGTCCTCAGGCGTGCGCTTCAGGCGGGGCCACCATTCCGGTCCCTCGATGTCGTCCGGCAGGTTCAGGGTGTCGGGTGACTCCGGGCGGGGAAGGAAGAGCCGGAACCAGTGGTCGTCGCGCTGCCACGGGAACTCGGCCAACTCGGGCGAAGCCACCGTGACGCGTTGGAAGCTGGGGGAGAGGCGCCTGCTGGAGGTCACCAGCGCGGTGAAGAGCAGGGGGTATTCAGGTATTCCGTCACGGTTTCGGCCCATAAAGACATTCTACGTGCCTTACCTGTGGGGGTGCTTGGTCCTCACCTGCCCCCGGCACGGCCCCTGACCCTGCGCTGTGCACTCAATCGGCGCTGTGGAACGGGCCGGGGTGGTGGCGGACAGCGAGAAGCCCCGCTCACCTCGAAGAAGGTGAGCGGGGCTGTCAGGCTATTCGGTCAGTGACCTGGAGTCAGTGACTCAGAGGCCCTTGCCGGAGGGAGAGACCAGGATCTTCACTGCGGTCTCGTTGCGGTTGATGAGGGTGTCGAAGCCCTCGTCCACCAGGCCCTCGAGGCCGATCTTGCCGGTGATGAACGGCTTCAGGTCGATCTTGCCGGACTCCACCAGCTTGATGGTGTCCGGGTGGGTGTTCACATAACCGATGGTTCCGCGGATGTCGAGTTCCTTCATGACCAGCTTGTGCATGTCGATGCTGCCCGGCTTGCCCCAGATGGACACGACCTGCAGCACACCGTGGGGACGCAGGACGTCCATCAGGGTGTCGAACACGACCTGGACGGAGGTGCACTCGAAGGCGAGGTCGGCGCCCTCACCGTTGGTGAGCTTGTTGACCTCCTCGACGAGGTTCACCTCGGCGGGGGAGAAGGCGTACTTGGCTGCACCGGAGTCGATGGCCTTCTGGCGGCGGAGGGCGGAGAGCTCGGAGACGATGACGGTGGCGCCGAGTGCGGTCAGCACTGCGGAGACCAGCTGGCCGATGGGGCCCGCGCCGCCCACGACGGCGGTCTTTCCTGCCACGTTCTCCTTGGTGTCTGCTGCGCGCATGACTGCGTGGTAGGCCACGGAGAGGGGCTCGATCAGGGCGGCCTCGTCCAGGGCGATGGAGTCGTTGATCTTGTGGATCCAGCGGCGGCGCACCACGATGTTCTCGCTCAGGCCACCACCACGGCCGGCCAGGCCGATGAAGTTCATGTCCTTGGACAGGTGGTAGGTGTCGTTGGCCTCGGTCACGTCGACGTCGTCGCCGATGATGTAGGGCTCAACGACCACGTGGTCGCCGACCTTCAGGTCGTCGATGCCCTCGCCGACCTCCGCGATGACGCCGGAGAACTCATGGCCGAGGGTCACGGGTGCGGTCTCACCGGAGATGGGGGAGGGGGTGTCCTGCGTGGGGCAGAAGATGGGGCCGTCGAGGTACTCGTG
>NZ_JALAGT010000036.1 GCF_022712295.1 Galactobacter sp. | reverse complement strand
CGTCAGTTCCGGTCTCTGGTGCACGCGCGTCCTTCCTGTCAGGCCCTGGCAGGCACCACGGCGTCGCCCTCCAACCTATCCGGGCCGAGCCCTGCCAGCCAGTGGACTCCCCGAACCCTGCGGCGATAGCCGCAGGGATCGGTACCGATCCGAGATGGTGAGAATGCCCGACGAAGCCGGGTCGGCTTCGTCGGGCATTCTCACCTTGCGAGGAGCTGCTCAGCAGCAGCGTCCCTCAGGATTCGCGTCCTCGTGCGCATGACGGTGCTTCCAGTACTCGCGCTCCGTCATCGGGGTCTCCCCCTGCTGCGTGCGTGCGTGCCAGGCCAGGTAATTCTTGTACTGTCCGCCGCCCAGGAGTCCCTCGAGGTAATCCCGGACCGCGGTCAGCCTCTGCACCGTCTTGGACATGTCAGTGGTGTCCCTTGGAAGCGGCACCAGTCGTGGAACCGGGCTCGTAGGCCTCCCACTCCTTGAGCAGGGCCTTCTCCGACGGCGTCGGCAGCAGACCTGCCGGAGCGAAGATCTTCGAGGGGATCTCGGGATCCTCCGTGGTGTCCGGGCGCTTGGTACGGATGTTCTTGATGGTGATCACCGTGGCAGCGACCACCACGATCAGGGCCAGCAGCAGGAAGGCGACGGAGAGCGTGCCCTGCACCGCGGTATTGCGGACCACGGCCTTCATCTCGGTCACGCTCTTCGCTGTGCCCAACAGTTCGCCGTCGTTCAGCGCTGCCTTGTAGGCCTTGTGCTGAGCCCAGTAGCCGATGGTCGGGATGGAGGAGAAGATCTTGTGCCAGGAGGCCACGAACGTGATGATCACGGTCGCGACGGTCGGCAGGACCACCACCCACAGGTGCTTCGGCGCACGCTTGGAGACGATCGCCATGACGACCGCCAAGGCGATGGCCGCAAGCAGCTGGTTGGAGATACCGAAGAGCGGGAAGAACGTGTTGATCCCGCCCAAGGGGTCCGTCACACCCAAGATCAGGATGTAGCCCCAGGCCGCGACCATGATGGCCGTACAGATCCATGAACCTATTCGCCACGAGGTGTCCTTGAACTTCGGGACGAAGTTGCCGATGGCGTCCTGGAGCATGAAACGGGCCACACGGGTGCCGGCGTCCACTGCGGTCAGGATGAACAGTGCCTCGAACATGATGGCGAAGTGGTACCAGAAGCTCATCATGCCGACGCCACCGAACCACTGGTGCATGATCGTCGCGATACCCACGGCCAGGGTGGGGGCGCCGCCGGTGCGGGAGACCACGGATTCTTCGCCCACGTTGTTGGCCAGTTCGGACAATGTGCCTGCGTCCAGGTGAACACCCATCAGGCCGAGGGAGTTCACGAACTCGACCGCGCCCTCCACCGTGCCGCCGGTGGCACCCGCGCCGGAGTTCATCGCGAAGTACACGCCACGGTCGATGGACAGTGCCGCGACGAGGGCCATGATGGCCACGAAGGACTCCATGAGCATGCCGCCGTAACCGAGGAAGCGGGTCTGACGTTCCTTCTGCACCAGCTTGGGTGTGGTTCCGGAGGAGATCAGCGCATGGAAGCCGGAGAGCGCACCACACGCGATGGTGACGAAGAGGAATGGGAACAGGTGTCCCGAGACCACCGGTCCGTCGTTGCGGAGGGCGAACTCGCCGAGCTTCGGGGCGGACAGCTCGGGGTGAACCACGATGATGGCGATGGCCAGCAACGCGATCACGCCGATCTTCATGAACGTGGAGAGGTAGTCACGCGGGGCCAGCAGCAGCCACACCGGCAGGATCGCCGCGATGAAGCCGTAGATGATGATGCACCAGGCAAGGGTGGTCTTGTTCAGGTGGAAGAACTCTGCACCCCACGCGGACTCCGCGACCCAACGACCGGAGATGATGGCAGCCATCAGCAGCACGAAGCCGATGATGGAGACCTCCATGACCCGGCCCGGGCGGATGTAGCGCAGGTAGATGCCCATGAGCAGGGCGATCGGAATGGTGAGGCCCACGGAGTAGACGCCCCATGCGGACTCTGCCAGGGAATTCACCACCACCAGCGCCAGGATGGCGGTGATGATGACCATGATCAGCAACGTCGCGATGATCGCTGCCGTACCACCGATGACACCCAATTCGTCACGCGCCATCTGCCCCAGGGAGCGGCCGCCACGGCGCATGGAGAAGAACATGACCAGGTAGTCCTGGACGGCACCGGCCAGAACCACACCGACGATGATCCAGATGGTGCCGGGGAGGTAACCCATCTGCGCCGCGAGGACGGGACCCACCAGGGGCCCGGCGCCTGCGATGGCGGCGAAGTGGTGACCGAAGAGCACGCGGCGGTCGGTCGGCATGTAGTCCTGGCCGTTGTCGTGCGCCTCGGCCGGGGTGGCCCGCTTATCATTCGGCTTGGTGATGTAGCGCTCGATGTACTTCGAGTAGAAGCGGTACCCGATGAGGTACGTGCAGACCGCGGCGAAGACGAACCAGACGGCGTTGATGGTCTCGCCGCGGGAGATGGCGAGCACGCACCAGGCGACGCCGCCGAGCAGGGCGATCAGCGCCCAGACGATGATCTTGGTCGGAGTCCATTTCTTGGCCTCCGCCTCGAGGACCTCCGGCTCCACTGCTGCCGGGGGCCTCTCCTCTTGGGTTGCGTGTGACACGCTTCCTCCTTAAGGAATGACGAATGTGAATGACATGTTTCAGGTAGTTACCAGCACGTAGCATCCCACCGTAACCCAGTGCAGCGCCATTCCGTTACCCCGGTCATGAGTCATCATGACCTCCAACACACGTGGGCCCCGGTCACATGCGCAGCAAGACCTTGCCGCGGTGCACGCCCGAGTCGAAGTACTCGTGAGCCTCCGCGGCTCGGGCCAGCGGGAACACCCGATCCACATCGATCCTGATCCGCCCGGCCGCCACCAGCGGAAGAATCCTTTGCTGGACGGACGCGACCACCGCTGCCTTCTCTTCCTCGGGTCGTGATCGCAGGCTCGTGGCGATCACTCCCGCCCGCTTGGTCAGGAGTTTGCCCAGGTCCAGTTCCGCTGTTGAGCCGCCCACCAGTCCGATCACCACCAGCCGTCCACCGACGCTCAGAGCGTCAACGTTGCGGGAGAGGTACTTGGCTCCGACCACATCCAGGATCACATCGGCCCCATGCCCCTCGGTGATCTCGTTGACCCGTTGAACGAAGTCCTCCTTGGTATGGTCGATGGCCGCAGTGGCTCCATGGTCAAGTGCCCACTCCAACTTCTGCTCTGAGGAGCCCGTGGCAATGGCCCGGGCCCCGAATTCCCGCAGCATCTGCAGCGCAAAGGAACCGATGCCACCGGAGCCGCCGTGCACCAGAACCCAGTCGCCCGGGCGCACGGTCACCGTGTGCAGCAAGTTGGAGACAACGGTGCAGGCCACCTCCGGCAGACCCGCCGCATCCACCAGATCCAGCGGTTCGGGGACGGCCAGAAGCTGCGTCACGGGCGCTACGGCGTACTCCGCGTAGCCGCCACCGGACAGCAACGCCGCGACACGTTGACCTGGACCCCACTGGCCCGCGCGGACACCTCTACCCACGGACACAATGGTTCCCGCGACTTCCAACCCGGGAATGTCGCTGGCTCCAGGAGGCGGCGGGTAGTGGCCCCTGCGTTGCTGCACGTCGGCCCGGTTGAGGCCGGCGGCCTCCACCTTGATGAGCACCTCCCCGGCACCCGGCGCCGGGACGGGCCGTCGCTTCACCTCGATCACCTCGGGTCCACCCGCCCCAGTGAACTCGGCAGCGGCCATGGTGGTGGGCAGGGTATCGGTGACCAAACGCATGAGTTCACCGTGCCACCGAGTGGCGACAGCCGCCAAACATTTCGGGAGGGGGCACCCAGAGTTCTGATGAGGTCGGCGAATCCCCTAGACTGGATCGAGTTGGAAGGTTGTCCGAGCGGCCGAAGGAGATGGTCTTGAAAACCATTGTGCGGTAACCCCGTACCAAGGGTTCGAATCCCTTACCTTCCGCGTGCGTCACTGAGAAGCGGCCCCCGCATCGGGGGCCGCGTCCCGCGGTTCCAAGGCTCACAACGGCAGAGTGTATGAGTTGTGTCTCGAGAAGTGTGCCCGCCGGCACTGCTACCGACTCCGTTGCACCCGTATCCGACGCAGGGATCCCGTTCCGGGTTCACCATGTCGGATGCGGGTACCGAGGTTCAGCGGTTCAGCAACGCGGCGGCCACGGCATCGGCGTCGGCGAGAGTGCGGCCTCCGTCGTCGGGTCCACCGCCGGCCTCCGCCGCGATCGCCGTGCCCCATTGCACGGAGGACAGCTGCAATCCGAGAACGTGCACGCCGTCGCAGGCCACACCATCGGAGCCGACCAGCCGATGATCCTCCCCCGCCACGTCGAACCCGGACCCGGGGACGATCTCACCGTCGGTCGTGGTGCGCGGGTGCGGCCGTCCCAGGCCGGAGGCCAGCACGTCGCGCAGCAGCGGCGACGCGGTCACGGCCACACGGTTGGCAGGCATCATGGCCTCCACCATCCAGCGTCCGGTCTCTTCAACCCCTTGCACCCAGGGGGACGAGCCCACGAATCGTCCGGCAGCGTCGTCGAAGGTATAGGTGGGTTCCGGTCCGAGGACCCGCACCACCCCCGCACGCACCAGGGCCGCGAGCTCCTCCGTCCGCTGGACCGGCGCACCCGAGGCCAGGCCCTCCACCAGAGGCTCGAAGCGTCCACGCACCTGCAGGGCCACGGACGTCTCGTCGATGTACCCCTCCGCCACCAGCCGCTTGGTCAGTAAACGCCCGGCGTGCAGGGCGCCGATGGCCTGCCGCTCCGGGCAGTCCTCCCCCAGCTGGGCCTGAGCGGCATCACGTTCCAACCAGTCCAGGACCGCAGCGGCGTGTCCCTCCTCGGAGGTGTGCCCCACGTGGCGGAAGGGCCTGGCCAAGTCCGCGATATCGAACCAGCCGGCTTCCGGAGCGGCCTGCCTGAGCAGGTCCTTGACACGCACGCTCCACACCTCATCGCCGATATCGGCGGGTTCCTCAAGCAGTTGCGCCAGTTCATCAAGGAAACGGTCGGCCCCCGAGGGGAACAACTCAGGCGAGGTCGCCGCCAGTGTCCGGTAGTAGTGTTCCACGACGTCGCGCTGCAGCAACGGCCACACGTGGCGCTCGAAGTCCACGCTGCCCGGAATTCGGCCGGACGCACCCTTGCGGGCAGCCCCCGTGACCCGCTCGTAGGACAGGTGCCGCAGGTGAACCCCGCGAGGAACAAAGGCATCGGCCACGGACTTGGCCAGGTACGGCGTCCCCCGCCTGGAACCCGCGACCAGAATGGGTTCACGTCCCGAGGCCACGTAATTCAACGCTCGGCCGGCGCCCGTCCCCGTTTCCTCGAAGCGTCCACCGCGGCCCTTGGTCAGCGCGATCATGAGGTCGAAGAAGTTCAGCCCCATGCCGCGCACCAGGACTTCCTCGCCGTCGGGGAAGCGGTCGTGGTCCAGGTCGGCAGGAACATGTGGCGGGACGTATCCGCAGCCCGCCTCCACCACCGCGCGGCCCACGGCCTCCTGCTCCGGAGTGAGTCGTGCAGGAACGTGTCCCACGGCCAGGACCACGTGGTCGGCGTGCAGGGCGCGGCCGTCGTCCAGTTGGATTCGGTACTGACCGACGGTGTGGTCCCGCCCACCGCCGACAGGCGGGGCGGGCGCGACGGGCACTCCCGGTGCGGCGGGCGCGCCGACGCGCTCGATGGCGACGGCGGTGGCTGGGACATGGTGTGGACCGTCGAGCATTGGAAGCCGGCGAGCACGCTGCACGCAGCGATCCCACACGTGCTCCAGGTAGGCGCCGTACAGCGCGCGGGGAGGGTAGCTGCCGCGGGTGAGGGAGGTGAGTTCGGCGCGCTCGGTGCCGCTCAAATCGGCACCGTCCCCGTGCAGCAGCCGGAACTGCTCAAAAGTGAGTCCGATGGCCTCGCTCGGCACCACGAACTCGGGCGGGGCGCCGGTGTTCTCCTCCAGCGGTTCGGGGCGGTCTCGGTCCGGCAACGTGGAGCGTTCGGGAGCCACGGTGGGGTAGAAACTCGGCGTGTTCATGAGGAAATCACGGTTCTGATCGCGGCTCCAAACATGCCCGGAACCGGGGCGGTGCGGATCCACCACGATGACGTTCAAGGGACGCGTTGACTCGCCCGCCTCCTGGGTGGCCGCGATGCGGGACACCAAGCGTTCCACCAGGCTGGTGCCGCGGGGTCCCGCACCGATCACCACCACGGTCGTGACGTTCTCAGTTCCTACGCCCTGCTCCACCCTTGGCTCCTCGTTGCTGCTCAGCGCTCCCGCTCGTGCACCCCATCATCTCACCCGCGTGTTCGGCTCCTCGGATTCCCGTCCGGGTAGCGTGAGGTCCATGCGCGTCTCCCTCACTGCGGACCCCAACGACCCCACCACCACGCACGATCCTGCTGCGGCTCACCCCTGGCTCGGTGAGATCCGCGGCGAGCGCGCCGCCGGCTGGGCGGCCGAGCGCAGTCGCGAGACCGACGCGGTACTGGACTCCACGGAACACGAGGGACTCGTCCGTTCCCTGACCTCGGCTCTGGATGCTCCCGATCGGCTGACCCTGGTCACCAAACACGGGCGGCTGTACACGAATTTCTGGCAGGACGCCGAGCATCCTCGAGGCATCTGGCGCTACACAGCGTGGGAGTCCTACGCCTCCGGTTCCCCGGAATGGGAGACCCTGCTCGACCTGGACGCCCTGGCGGCCGCCGAGGGCGTGGAATGGGTCTGGCACGGTTCGCAATGGTGCCCGGCGCCGGACGGCTCGCAGCCCACTCGGGTGCTGGTCAGCCTGTCCCCCGACGGGGGCGATGCGGTGCGGGTCCGCGAGTTCGACGTGACCTCGTGCGAGTTCGTGGCTGGTGGCTTCGATCTGCCTACAGCCAAGACCAACGTGGACTGGGTGGATGCGGACACGCTCTATGTCGGAACCGTGACCGGGGCCGACGACGAGACCCGGTCCTCCTATGCGTCCACGGTGCGTCGCCTGACCCGAGGTGCCGCATTGGAGGACGCTCCAGTGATCTTCGAGGTTGACCGTGAACACATGAGTGCATGGACCGGGCACGACTCGACGCCGGGATTCGAGCTCGACGTGGCGGAGGACCTGATCGACTTCTACCGGCACCGCCGCTACGTGGATCGTTCCTCGTCCGGCGGAACGCAAGGTCACGGCTGGGAAGAGGTGGACGTCCCCTTGGATGCCCGGGTTGCATACTTCCGTGGCCGATTGATCGTGTGGCCCATGAGCGAATGGACGGTGAACGATTCCACGTTTGAGCCCGGGTGCCTGCTCGCCGCCGACCTGGACGCGTGGCTGGACGGGGACCGCAGCATCGAACGGGTCTGGACGCCCGGCCCCGGGGAATCGCTGACCTCGATGTCCGCCACCCGTTCCCGCTTCCTGCTCTCGGTGCTGCGCGACGTCTCCTCCGCCGTGGTGGTGTTGGACCCCGAACAGGACTGGGCCGCATCCGAGCTACCCGTGCCCTCCTTGTCCTCCGCGTCGGTCTGGCCCGTGGACGACGAGGACCCTGACTGCGCCGAGGACTATTGGATGACCTCGTCCTCCTTCCTGACTCCGGCCACGCTGTATCGGGGCAGCTTGGATTCCGAAGGCGCCTCCGGCGCCGTGCCTGTGCCCGACGACGCGACGGCGACTCCCGCTGGGAGCGGTGGTACCGCCGTCGGGCCCTATGTTCCCCCCGCCGTGATCGCGTCAGCACCGGCACGCTTCGACGCGAGCACGCACGCGGTCAGCCAGCGCTTCGCGACGTCCGCGGACGGGACCCGCGTCCCATACTTCTTGGTGGCGCCCGTTGGCGACCCGTTCGACGGACGGACACCGGTGATCATCAACGCCTACGGCGGTTTCCGGTCGTCACTGACGCCCGGCTACTCGGCAGCCGTGGGACTCGGTTGGCTGGGGCGCCGGACCGCCGGCGGGCGTGCGCCGGCCTACGTGGTCGCGAACCTGCGCGGAGGTGGCGAGTACGGGCCTCAGTGGCACACATCCGCGCTGCGGGAGAACCGGGTGCGCGTGTACGAGGATCTGGCAGCGGTGGCCCGCGACCTGACCTCGACCGGGCTGACCACACCCGCCTTGACCGGCGTGATGGGACGGTCCAACGGCGGGCTGCTCACCGGCAATGCGCTCACCCGGTACCCTGAACTCTTCGGCGGGATCAGCTGCGGCGTGCCCCTGCTGGACATGCTGCACTACACGCAGCTCTCCGCCGGACACTCCTGGATCGCGGAATACGGGGACCCCGATGATCCATCAGACGCAGGGTTCCTGCGGGATATCTCTCCGCTGCACCGGCTCGTGGATCACCCGCACGCCGACTACCCGCCCACATTGATCTGGACCACCACCTCCGACGACCGTGTGGGTCCCGTGCAGGCCCGCATGATGGCAGCCGCCATGGTGGACCTGGGTGTGGACGACGTCTGGTTCCACGAGGACGTCACCGGCGGTCACGCCGGCAGCGTGGACCACGAGGACACGGCGCGGATGCTGCTACGCAGCTACACATTCCTGTGGTTGGCGCTGACCTCGCCGTCGGTGGTGACACGCGGTGAGTGAGGGGTTGTCTGCGTGCTGCCGGGGCAGTTCTACGCTTCCGTTCCGTTCTGGGGCATGAGATCCGCGGGGTGTATTGGTTTGGGCGCGCAGAAAGGAGTGGACGCCCGGAATCGCTCAGGCAGTAGGGCGATGTCCCGAATCAGGCTTCTTGGAGCGGCGGATGAGCCAGATCCCCACACCGAAGACGATGGCTTCGGGAACGATGAACGCGACTGCCTCCCAGATGGCCCCGCTGCCCTCGTCGAAAACGACGAAGGGGAAGGTGAAGAGGGTGATCAGTCCGGCCAGTCCACCGACCAGGCTCAAGACCCAACCGATGACGACCTGAACCATCTGCCGGGTGCTCGGCTTGGGGTGGGAATTCTCCGGCGACTGATGCATGTGTCCCATCTTGTCAGCCCGCTACTGCCAGCGCAGAACGAACGCCTCAGCGACGTCCCGATCGTCACACGCGCGACCGGCCGGCGAAGCCGCTCGGGGGCCGGGTTCGGTTCGTCCTACGAGCAGTCCGCACAGCTCCAGCGGTGGGTTGTGAAGGCCAGAGCTCGTCAAAGCCCGCATGGCCTGCCCGCTGAGAGAGGACCTGGACGATCTCGGCGCAGGCCACTGCATCGGCAAACGCGTCGTGGTGGTTGAAGAAGTCGATGCCGAGTTCATCGGTGACCGTGTGGAGCTTGTGGTTCTGCAAGCCCGGCAGACAACGGCGCGACAGGCCGACCGTGTCCTCCCACCGGTAGGTCGGGGCCGTGCAACCCACCCGTTCGTTTGCACGCGTGTAGACGCTGCGATCGAACGGCGAATTGTGGGCCACCGACGGAATGCGTTTCGCGTCAAGGTTGCGTCAGGACGTCGAGGAGTGCGGCGCCTCCAGAATCGCCTGCCACCCTCGGTGGTCTTCCTCCAACCGGCCCAGGAGGTACGGCCGCTTCCCGGCATCCAGCAGCGGTTGGAGCACGTCATGGTGCTTCTGCGCCATCCTCCGGGTGAGCAGCCCGATCTCCTGGCCGTGCAGGGTCACCGCGTAGGTGGCCTTTCCCTTGTCCTTCCCGCCGGGGACGGTGGACTCGAAGAAGGAGAACAGCAGGTCCTTCCGGGTCGTCCTGGCCACGGATGCGAGGTAGTCCTGATGGTTCTCCTCGCCGACCACGGTGAGGTCGAAAAGGCCATCCACGAAGACGCCGTCAGGGTCCTCGATGGCCGGTGGGACCAGCCGCAGTGGATCGGTGCTGACCTTGACGTAGACCTGAAAACCGGAGTTCCCCTTCCAGAGCTTGGCCTCGCCGACCCCTACCAACCCTTGCTCGTACAGGGGCAACAGGGCGTGGGCGTAAGGCGTCGCGTCGCCTGCCGGCAGGTAGCCCGCGTGGAAAGCCAAGCCGGCAACCAGAAGATCCACACGCACTGCATTGGGGTCCTTGGGATTGGAGGGTTCGGGATCCAGAGCAGCCGGGATGTGGTCACGGTCCTCGGCCAGTTTCCAGACGTGTTTCAGCGCCTTCTCGTGGTATTTCTCCCCCGCCACCTCGAGGTCGCCCGCGCCTCGTCGGAGTCGGACCTGGCGCTCGGCGTTCGGTTCGGGAACTTGCTTGGGCTTGCGCCCGAAGAGTCCCATCACGGATCTCCTTCTCTACACCGGTTGATCGGGGCCGCTTTCAGCCTGACAGATCAATGGCGTGGGGACAACGGCATCACAGATTCCGAGTACGACGCCTTCGGCTGTTGCCACCCATCGTGTGGCTGCCGAAGCTGGACATCTATGCAACAGCTGTCGGACGATAAAGGAGCACGTATTCCACTCGAGCAAGGAGGCTCGGCCCATGAAGGCTGCAGTGATCTACGACCAGGAAGACCTACGCATCGAGGAGGTGCCGACGCCGACCGCAGAACCCGGCAAGGTCATCTTGGAGGGAGGATTCAACGGCATCTGCGGTTCCGATCTGCACTTCTACTACGAGCCGGAGGAGACCGCAGCCCCCACCGGCTGGAAGCTGCACGAGCCCGCCGAACTGACCGGTGCGCAATGGCCTCAGATCTTCGGTCATGAGTTCTCGGGCACCGTCACCGCCGTGGGTGAAGGCGTGTCCAAGGTGAAGGTCGGGGACGATGTGGCCGTCTTCCCCTACCACTTCTGCGGTCGATGCGAGGCGTGTCTTTCCGGACGCCCCAACCTCTGCGAGCGGATGGCGTTCGAGGGGATCCAGGGCCGCAGCGGCGGCATGGCCGAGGTCAAGATCGTGGACGAGGACATGTGCTTCGTTCTGCCGGAGGGCATCTCCTTGGAGCTCGGCGCGCTGGTGGAACCCATGGCCGTGGCGTTCCACGGAGTGATGCAGTCGAAGCCCCAGGATGCCAAGTGTGCACTGGTTCTGGGCGGCGGCCCCATCGGCGTCGGCGCGTTCTTTGCGCTGCGTTCGCTCGGCATCGAGCACATCATCGTGTCGGAGCCGAGCGCAGACCGCCGTGAGACTCTCGCCCGGATCGGTGTGGAGCACTTGATCGACCCGGTCTCCCAGAGCGTCCCGGAGGCAGTGCGAGAGATCAACGGCGGCGTCGGCTCCGATGTGGTGATTGATTGCGCCGGCGCCCCGGTTGCTTTCCAGGGAGCCGTCGATGCGTTGAAGATGGGCGGTCGGTTGGTGGTGATCGCCGGGTATGCGAAGCCCGTGACCTTCAATCCCGGAACTCTAGGCGGATCGAAGTCGATCTCCAACTCGATGACCTACACGCCCGAGGACTTCCAGCATGTCCTCGACGGTATGGCAGCAGGCAACTACACCACCGAGGGCGGCTGGATCTCCAAGATCGGACTCGACGACGTGGAGAGCGCAATTCACCAGCTTCGTACCGGTTCCGGCATGAAGATCCTGGTGGACGTCTCGGCGAGCTGAGACCAACCACTCCTGAGCTTGGTTGAACGATGGTCGGGCTGCACACCGTGCAGCCCGACCACATTCATGGCACCTTTCACCGCTCCGACGTCAACCTACGGTTGACATTGACGTCAACCACAGGTTGACTATCTCCCATGAGCGATCCACTCGCCGACGTCGCCAATGCGCAACGCGCCGTCGAGCATTCACAAGCGCAACTACACCGCACCGTGGACGCCGCACGGGACGCAGGCCTCACCTGGGCCCAGATCGGCACCACCCTGAACATGACCCGGCAGGCCGCGTTCAAGAGATTCGGCAAGCCCAAGGACCCCACCACAGGAGCAACCATGCAGCCGCAGCCCACCTCCACCGTCAAGACGATCACCGAGACCCTCTTCCGCGACATCGCCGCAGGTGACGAGGCCGCAACCATGGCAGCCCTGCACCCCGATGCAGACCTGAGCTGGGACGACATCATCGCCGTCTGGAGACACTGCGTCGCAGAACAGGGGGAACTCGAAGGCTTCGGCGAAACCCGTGTCGTGGCACCCGGCGAGGGCACCCCGAGCGAGGCCTCCGAAGCCTGGAGGCAGGATGTGGTCATGCTCGGCTTATCCGTAGGCGTCACCACTCTGCGCCAGGAAGCCGGCGAATTGATGGGCCGCGTCGCAGTGGACTCGCAGGGCCGAGTCGGCGGTGTCCTGGTGCTTCCGGTCGACGCCACCGAATTCCCCTTCTGAGCCGAGCCTCGCACCGCCTCCGGTTTGAGGCTCGGGCCAACTCTCCGCTAAGCTGGATCCTGCTGCTTCCCATGCAGCGTGGAGACGTGCCAGAGCGGCCGAATGGACTTCACTGCTAATGAAGGGTCCCTGTTAAAGGGGACCGGGGGTTCAAATCCCCCCGTCTCCGCTTCATCGATCGGCCCGGAATCCCCGTGATTCCGGGCCTTTCGCGTATCCCCGCAACACGTGGCCCGCCTCAGAAATATGCTTCCGTACGTGCAAGATCGGGATCATGGCATCTGCAGCCCGCCACATGCGCTTCTCCATCCGAGCGCTAGCGCCCTACGCAATCGCGCTGGCCTGTGGCCTCCTGGTGGCACTTCCGACACTGCTACCCAACGAATGGCTCGCGCTCCTCACTCCCGCAGCCATGGCGGTAGCCATGGTCATCGGCCTCCAGGCCGAAAAAGGGCATTCCCTCCTCGGCACCGCCTTCTTCGCCGGATGGATCCTGCCGACCACGCTCTGGTTCTACGCGTTCATGAACCCGCCGGTGGCCGTCGCCGCTTCAGTGGGCTGGGTGCTGTTGATGGGGAATCTGTTCCGACTGCTGGGTTTGAGGCGACTACCGGCCTGGGAGCGGCTGCTCGCCTTCACCCTGGTATGGGCTGGATGGACATGGGTTCGCATTCGTATCCCGGTGGTGGAGGATTGGTGGCTCCCGCATCTGGGGTACGCCGTGTGGACCCAGACCGGCCTGATCCAGGCTGCGGCCGTGGCGGGCGAGGCCTCGGTGGAACTCGTGGTCCTGCTCCTCGCCGCGGCGCCTGCGTTCCTTTGGTCCAATGCCCGACGACGCGTGGCGACGTCCGTCGCCACATCCACTGGCGCGCGTCCCCCACTCCTACGGACGTACCTCGCGACGTACGCGACGGCTACTGCCGTGATCGCAGCGATTCTGGGGAGTGCGGCCTTGGTGAACAACCTCCCGCAATCGGGGCGGCTAGCCCAGGTGATGGTGCTTCAGTCCGACGAGAACCTCGCCGAGCTCCGGGACCGCACGGCGAAGGCCCTGGAATCGCACCCTGACGTCACCACGGTGGTGTGGCCAGAAAACCACCTGACAGCTACCGACGTGGCGGCCGCCCAGGAATTCGCCGGCGCGCAGGGAGTCGACCTGGTCGTGAACACCACCGACCCTGAGAACAGAAATGTGGTCCGGCTGATCGACACCGACGGGACCGTGGTCGTGGAGAACTTCAAGTCCCACATCGCCCCCCTGGCGAGAGCCACGTGGCCGGCAGGTCCGACGCCATCCATGGCACGACAACGACGTATGTTTGCTACGACATCCACTACCCGGACATCTTGGGCCGCATCGGTGATGCCGAACTGACCCTGGTCCCGGTCAACGACCAGGATTTCGCGAGCACGGAGAAGACTTTCCATCTCGCGGATGCAACGTTCCGAGCGGTCCGGACACGCTCGGCTTTCGCCCTGTCCTCGACGGACGGGCCAACGGCGCTCGTCGACGAGCATGGCCGCCTGCTGCAGCAGCTCCCGTACGGCGGTCGCGACGTGGCGACGATTCCGTGAGGATCACTGCGGCGGGCGGAAGGCCTTCAACATGCCGAGCGCCTGTTCCTGTGAAAGCCCGGTGTGCTGCGCAACGAGCTCGGACGCAGTGGCCAGGTCCCCCATCCGCAGGGCAGCGATGAACTGCACCCGCTCCGGCTCGGAGAGATCCTGCGTGGAGAACTCCACGGTCTCCCCGTCCTCGCGGTTGAAACGCACGGCCACGCCGTCCACCTTGTCCCGGCCGGAATCGTGGTTGGCGCGCAACGCCATCTCCACTTCCTCCTGGCCCAGGCCCACCTTCTCCGAGATCAGCCGGGCCGCCTCGGCAACCTCGCCGTCTCGTAGCTGGCTCATGATCTGATCACGTTCCGCGTCGGGAAGGTCCTGTGTGGAGAAACGACGCAACTGCTCGCCGTCATGGTGGGTGAACTCCATGTGCCGTTCCCCGCCACCGAAGTCGCCACCGTACGTGGTCTCCCAGTCGTCCGGAATGACCCAGTCCTCCTCGGACGCCGTCGGCACCGCGTCCTCATCTGCGTCGGGGTCAGCGTCGGGCTGGAATCCGTTGTCCCCCACGAGGCGCGCCTCGTCCGCGCTGACGGACTGCGCGGGCTCTTCCTCGCTCGGCCCGGAAGGAGCGCTCGCGGCCTGCGTCGGCGACGTATCTGTGGCGTCTTCCACGCCCGACGGCGCCGCGTCCGGCCCACCTTGCTCACCGGCCGTTTGGTCGCCGCCTGAGACCTGCGGGAACCGGGCCAAGGCCTGCACATCCAGCAGGCAATCCCTGGCGGACTGCCTGGTGGCCTGCCGCACGGCCTGGGCCGCACCGAGTAGGTTGTCCGTGGCCAGGAAGCGATAGACGGAACGATGTTCCTCCGCGCTGAGCTTGGCCGCCGCGGTTGCTGCTCGCTCCGGTGTGACCTCGGCCTGGAACACCTTGGCGTTGTTGGTCCTCACTTTGCGCAGGACTGCCCCCGCTCCGATCACGGCGATCGCCAGACCGAGCAGCATCCACAGCCAGAAGTTGTCCATACCTCCAAGTCTAAAAGGCAGGGCAACCCCAAGACCTGGGGATCACACAGGGCGAACAAATGCCGTGCCGGTCAATGCCTCCCGCCTACCCAGCCACCGCCAAGGTGAAGGGCAGCACCGCAGGTGCGCCGCCAGAGCGGAGAACGGCGGCGGCCTCCGTCAGACTCCACCGTGAATCCGTGAGATCGTCCACCAGGAGCAGCGGCCCAGGCGCGTTGGCCACGGCCTGCGTCATGGAGGCAGGAATGCCGATGTGCCCGTGCACGTCGGCGAAACGGTAGGCGGAGTTACCTCCAGGACCTTGTTTGGGTCCGGAACCCACGTATTCGAGGTCTCCCAGATCCACCAGCCGTCCCAGGCCCGCCAAACCGGCGGCCAATGACCTCACCAACTGCGGCCGTGTACGAGACGGCATTGCCACCACCCCCACGGGTCTCTCAGCCCATCCCCATTGGGAGAGCACCGTGACGCAGGCCCGCAGCATGTCCTCCTCCATGGGGGCGTCCTGCCACGACGGGTCCTCGAAGATGGCGCGCAGCCGACCACCCCATCCCAGATCCGTCAGACGGGCCAGGGCCCGGCCCTCCTCCGCTTGGACTCCGGCCGGAATCTTGCCTTTGACGTCCACACCCAGCCGGTCCACGCCGGTGGGATAGATCTTCCGGGGGTCGATCACCGTGCCCACTCGGGACAGTCCGGCCTTGGCCGCGTCCTGTCCCGTGTTGCCCACTGAGGTCTGGTACCAGCGGCCTGCACAGTTGTCGCACCGACCGCACGGCTGCGCCGTTGGGTCGTCCAACGCCTTGGCCAAGAACTCCATGCGGCAGCCTGAAGTGTGTTCGTAGTCCAGCATCGCGTTCTGCTCGTCCACGCGAGCCTTCGCCACGCGGGCATAGCGCTCACCGTCATAGACCCACGGGACTCCAGTGGAACGCCAGCCTCCCTGCACCCGTTCCACCGCGCCGTCCACGGCAAGCACCTTCAGCAGCAACTCCAACGGAGTGCGCTTGATGTTGACCCTGACCTCCAGAGCCGGTACGGACAACGCACCTCCTGCCTCGCCCAGCGCTTCCAACACGGCCTGAGCGCTGGTCTCGCTCGGCATCGACGCAGTAGCGAAATAGCGCCAGATGTCCCGGTCTCCTGGGCCGGGCAACAGCAGCACGTCCGCGGAGTCCGTGGCACGGCCGGCACGCCCCACCTGCTGGTAGTACGCAACCGGCGAGCTGGGGGCCCCAAGGTGCACCACGAATCCCAGGTCCGGTTTGTCGAACCCCATCCCCAAAGCGGACGTGGCCACCAACGCCTTGACCTCGTTGTCCTTGAGCGCCTGTTCCGCGCGCTCGCGTTCGGCCGGGTCGGTCCTCCCCGTATAGCTCATGACCTGGTACCCAGCGCCGCGCAACATCTGCGTTACGTCTTCCGCAGCGGAGACCGTGAGCGTGTAGATGATTCCTGAACCCTGCAACGTGTTCAGGTGCTCCACCAGCCAACCGAGCTGGGATGCGGGCGAGGGCAGACTCAAAACACCCAACCGCAGCGACTGCCTGGCCAACGGCCCCCTGAGCGTGAAGACCTCCGCCCCACCGACGGCGAGCTGTTCCTCGATGTCCGTCACCACGCGTGCATTGGCTGTAGCGGTGGTGGCCAGCACGGGGACGTTCCCAGGCAGCCGTGCGATCAGATCCCTGATCCTGCGGTAGTCCGGCCGGAAGTCGTGCCCCCAGTCGGAGACACAGTGCGCCTCATCCACCACCAGCAGGCCCATCCGAGACAACAAAGAAGGAAGCTGGTTCTCACGGAAGGACGGGTTGTTGAGCCGCTCCGGGGAGACCAACAACACGTCCACCTCATCGGCATCGATCCTCCGGGAGACCTCTCCCCATTCGGTGGCGTTGGCCGAGTTGATGGCTTGGGCACGCACTCCGGCCCGTTCAGCCGCCGCGACCTGATCTCGCATCAGGGCCAACAACGGCGAGATGATCAGCGTGGGACCGGCCCCTCGCGCACGCAACAGCAAGGAGGATACGAAGTACACGGCCGATTTACCCCAACCGGTCCGCTGCACCACCAGCGCCCGACGCTGATGGGCCACCAACGCCTCGATGGCCTCGTACTGCCCCTGGTGGAAGTCGACATCGTCGCGACCCACCAGCCGTTGCAAGATGTTAGTGGCCTGCTGCCTGAGCTCAGGCCCGCTCTCCCCTGCCGTGACCTCGCCGTGGTTCATGTCCGCGCTCATGTCTCCAGTATCCCCGCCCACCCCGACCGAATGCTCCCCCGATTCCGAGACTGTGGATAAACCGCTCGTCTGCTACGCCGTAGGCTGGTACCCGTGACCAGCACAGATCTCTCCCGGTGTTTCAAGGCCTACGACGTCAGAGGACTGGTGGGCCAGGACCTCACCGAGGAGGTGGTCCGGGCCATCGGCGCTGCGTTCGCGGACGTCCTCGAGCTGCAGGGCCAGACGGTTCTGATCGGGCGGGACATGCGCCCGTCCTCCGAGCTCTTCGCCTTGGCCTTCGCGGAGGGCGCCGCCTCCAGAGGCGCTCGCCCCACGATGCTCGGCCTGATCTCCACCGACGAGCTCTACTTCGCCTGTGGCCGCCTGCACGCCGCAGGCGTGACCTTCACCGCCAGCCACAATCCCGCCCAGTACAACGGGATCAAGATGGCCAAGCCGGGCGCTGTCCCCGTCTCCGCGGAAACCGGTCTCTTCGACATCCGCGACTTGGCCCAGCGCTACCTGGATGAGGGCCTCCCGGATTCGGTCCCCGCCCCAGCGGCACCCCAGGTGCGCGATGTGCTGGCCGACTACGCCGAGTATCTGCGTGAGCTCGTGGACGTGAGTAGGATCCGACCACTGAAGGTCGTCGTGGATGCCGGGAACGGCATGGGTGGCCTCACCACACCGGCGGTTCTGGGCCAGGAGCTGCTTCCTGCGCTCCCCCTGACCATCGAGCCGCTGTACTTCGACTTGGACGGGACCTTCCCGAACCACCCAGCGAATCCGCTGGAGCCCGCCAATCTCGAGGACCTCCGCCGCGCCGTGGTGGAGCATGAGGCGGACCTGGGGCTCGCCTTCGACGGAGATGCCGACCGCTGCTTCGTGGTGGACGAGTTGGGGGAACCCGTCACCCCCTCCGCCATCACCGCGCTCGTCGCAGACCGAGAGATCGCCCGCGCCAAGGCCGCAGGCGTGCAGGACCCCGTGGTGATCCACAACCTGATCACGTCCCGCTACGTGCCTGAGCTCATCGCGTCAGTGGGCGGTCGAGCCGTGCGAACGCGGGTGGGCCACTCCTATATCAAGGCCGTCATGGCGTCTGAATCCGCGATCTTCGGCGGCGAGCACTCCGCTCACTACTACTTCCGTGATTTTTTCAATGCGGATACAGGCATGCTTGCCGCGTTACACGTCCTCGCCGCCTTGGGCTCACAAGGACTTCCGCTGTCCCAGCTCGCCTCCACCTATGACCCATACTTCGCCAGCGGAGAGATCAACTCGGAGGTGGAGGACAAGGAGGCGGCAGTCGCGGCGGTGCTCGCGGTGATGACGGATCAACAGCGCGCAGGCACTCCCGTTACCGTAGAAACCCTTGACGGGACCACCGTGAGCGCAGAGGACGGTTCCTGGTGGTTCAACCTGCGCCCGTCCAACACAGAACCCTTCCTCCGTTACAACGGGGAAGCCACCACGCCTGCGACCATGGCCGCCGTGCGCGATCAGGTCCTGGCCATCGTCCGAGGAGAAGCATGAGCAACAATCCAAGCAACGACCTGGACCTGGTCATCGGTACGGCCTTGTCCATGGGGCAGGACCAGTTGAACCAACAGGGCGCGGTGATGCCCTTCGCTGTGGTCCTCGAGAACCGAACGGCCACCGCCCGCAGGGCAGCGGAGGGCGACGACGCCCCCGAGGAGGGGCAGCCACCCCTGCGCCTGGTGTTCGTGGCGCCCGAGGAGGAATCCGAGGAGGTGGATGGAGCGGACACCATCGAGGACCTCTATCTGGCCCTCGAAGAGCAGGCAGGCGACCTGGATGCGGCCGCCGTCGTCTCCGACGTGACGCTCCTGGACGCCGAGGAAGCCGGTGACGCCCTACATGTCGCCGCCGAGCACCGTAGCGGCGATGTCGCCGCACTGCTGCAGCCCTACAGCGCTGCCAATGGCGAGTACGCGTGGGGAGAACTGGAAGCGGACGAGGCGGAGCCTCGCATCTTCACTGCCTGAGCCACCAGCTCAAGGTGCCCGACGGCGGATGGCGGCCATCCGCCGTCGGGCACCATTTGCGTGCTGAACGCACTGAACCCCTCCCGGGCGGACCGGGAGGGGTTCAGTGACTGGCACGAGTGAGGTGCGTCAGCCGTCCAGGCGCTCCGTCAGAGCATCGAGTTCGGCACGAAGTGAAGCCGGAAGAGCGTCACCGAAGTTGGCGTACCACTCCTCGATGCCGGGGAGTTCTGCACGCCACTCGTCGACGTCCACGTGGGTGGCCTCTGCAAGCTGGTCATCACTCATGTTCAGACCGCTCACGTCCAGAGATCCCGGCGCGGGGATCAAGCCGATCGGGGTGTCCTTGGCTTCTGCCTTACCCTCGATGCGCTCCACGACCCACTTGAGTACGCGTGAGTTCTCGGAGAATCCGGGCCAGGCGAAGCCGCCCTCGGAGTCGCGACGGAACCAGTTGACCAGGAAGACCTGGGGCAGCTGCTCTGCGTTGCCGCGCTCCGAGATGGAATCCCAGTGGTTCAGGTAGTCGCCGGCGTTGTAGCCGATGAACGGCAGCATGGCCATCGGGTCGCGGCGCACACGGCCCACGGCGCCGGCAGCTGCGGCCGTGGTCTCGGAGGAGAGCGTGGAGCCCATGAACACGCCGGAGGTCCACGTGCGGGCCTGAGTCACCAACGGAACGGTGGTCTTACGGCGGCCACCGAAGAGGATGGCATCGACCTTGACTCCCTCGGGATCGAAGTACTCCTTGGAGAGCATGTCGATCTGATCGATCGGGGTGCAGAAACGGGAGTTCGGGTGGGCGGCCGGACGGTCCATGTCCGGTGTCCAGTCCTGACCCAGCCAGTCGGTGAGGTGCTCGGGCTCCTCGTCGGTCATGCCTTCCCACCACACGCCCCCGTCATCGGTGAGGGCAACGTTGGTGAAGATGGAGTTGCCCTTGGCGATGGCGCGCATGGCGTTGGGGTTGGTGGACCAGCCGGTACCGGGGGCCACGCCGAACAGGCCGGCCTCCGGGTTGATGGCGCGCAGTTCACCCTGCTCACCGAAGCGCATCCAGGAGATGTCATCGCCCAGGGTCTCGGCCTTCCAGCCCTCGATGGTGGGATCGATCAGGGCCAGGTTGGTCTTGCCGCAAGCCGACGGGAAAGCGGCCGCGATGTGGTAGTTCTTGCCCTCCGGGCTGGTCAGCTTCAGGATCAGCATGTGTTCGGCGAGCCAGCCCTCGTCACGTGCAATGACGGAAGCGATGCGAAGCGCGTAGCACTTCTTGCCAAGCAGGGCGTTTCCGCCGTAGCCGGAGCCGTAGGAGATGATCTCGCGGGTCTCCGGGAAGTGGACGATGTACTTGGTGTCGTTGCAGGGCCAAGCGACGTCCTCCTGTCCGGGCTCAAGCGGGGCTCCCAAGGAGTGAAGAGCGGGGACGAAGAAGGCGTCCTGGGCTTCGAGCTTGCGCAGCACATCGGTGCCGATGGTGGCCATGATGCGCATGGAGGCCACGACGTAGGCGGAGTCGGTGATCTCCACACCGAAGGCCGGCTCTGCGGCGTCCAGGTGACCCATCACGAACGGGATCACGTACATGGTGCGTCCACGCATGGAGCCGGCGAAGAGACCGTTGAGGGTCTCCTTCATCTCCTTGGGATCCGCCCAGTTGTTGGTGAAGCCGGCGTCTTTCTCCTGTTCGGAGCAGATGAAGGTGCGCTCCTCCACGCGGGCCACATCGCTGGGATCGGAGAAGGCAGCGAAGGAGTTGGGGAACGTTTCCGGGTTGAGCCGGGTCAGGGTGCCGGCCTCCACGAGCTCGTCGGTGAGGCGGGCGTTCTCCTCTTCGCTGCCGTCCACCCAATAGACGCGCTCCGGCGTGGTCAGTGCGGCAACCTCCGCAACCCACTGAGCCAGCTTGGCGTGGGTGGTCGGCGCTGCATTCTTGACGGCCTGCTGCTGCGTCTCGGTGACGGTAGTCATGAAGGGATCCCTCCGGTTCTTCAAGTGGTGCATTGATCGTAGGCGAGCGGGGCATCAGGCCGCTGAGAACGAATGGGACGGAGATCACCAATGGGCACTTCGAGTGGCACCGCAGACCACAACTCCCGCGTGATTCCGGGGTTTATGGGTACTCCATTAGTGATCAAAGTCACATATACCGGTATATTTGCTGATGAGGAATGGTGCTTTGACCACCCGGGACCCTTCCCTCGTTTTGCGTGCGGTTCAGAACCCGTGTAAAGTCATTCGAGGTCGCAACGAACCGGGTTCCGGGGAATTGCGAAGAATATGCGCCCATAGCTCAGCTGGATAGAGCGTCTGTCTACGGAACAGAAGGTCGGGGGTTCGAATCCCTCTGGGCGCACCATTTGAAAGCCTTGCGGAAACGCAAGGCTTTTTTGTTGCCCGCCCGGCTTCGCGCCCGGGCCCGATATGGGTTATAGGCAGAAATGTGTGTATGGGGTTGGGCGTGTCATGGGTGTGATCGTCCGGCCCAGCCGTGTTGGATGCCGTTTCCGTCTTCGGGACTGAAGGCGGTGTCGTAGGCGGCTGGTCCGATGGGTTCTTCACTGGCTGATGGGGTGCGGCGGGTTCTGGTGGTTGGGTTGTAGTGCTCTGGTTTGGTCAGGGTCCAGGGGTCCCTTGGATGAGCGGTGAGGGAGTCGAGGAGCCATTCCACGGCCCTGCGTGCGTGGGCCGGGCTGAGGCCGCGGTGGTCACGCAATAGGTGTTTGATCGCGTTGTTCGGGCCGCCTTCCAGCGGTGAGGTTGTTCGGTCCAGGGGCGTGCCGTCGGTGCGGGCGAGGTCGGGGTCCAGCCAGGTGAACAGGTGGTGTTTGCGCAGCAGGCCACGGAAGAGGCCCCGGGATTTGCGCAGCATCTGGTGGGTGTACCACCAGTCCCTGGTCGCGGGCACGGTTGCGGGGCGGGCGTCACCGGCACGGGTGGAGGAACGCTGCTTGAGGAAGGTGTCCCAGCGGGCTTCCCACCCGGTGTATTCACTGATCCACGCGGTGGCTTCTTCCAGGGTGCGCACTCGCATCAGGGTCTTCGTCAACGCGAGGATCTCCTTGCCGGCGTCCAGGCGTGGGTTGAAGGTCTGGTGGCGGCGGATGACGTGGAAGACGTGGAAGAGGCAACGCTGAATCTTCGTCTCCGGCCAGAGTTTCTGGATGGCTGCCAGAGCTGCTCGGTGACCGTCGATGATGACCATGTCTGGGGCAGGGATGCGTTGCAGGAGTGCCTCGTAGGCGGCCTGGTTCTCGCGGTCGCAGAACTGCCAGTCCACGACGTGGGTTCCGGTGTGGGCGATGATCACGCACCAGCCATTGAAGTAGGTCCCATCCAGCATCAGCTGGGCATAGACCTCGCCGGTGGGGTCTGGGTGCGGGACAGGGACTGTCCAGCACCAGGAGGTGGAGGCCCTGAAAGACCGGCCCGTGCCGCCGTGTCCGGCTTGAGTGCTTCGTCCTAGTAGCGACGCCACGAACCGCATCAGCTGGTTGCGACGGGTGATGTCTTCACGGGACTGGGTGCTCGAAGCCCCGCAGTGCTTGCACCGCCAACGGGTTCGTCCGGAACTGGTCTTGCCGTTCTTGACGACCTTGGAGGCACATACATCACACCGGGGCTGATTCGAGGCAAGAGGCACTCCACATGCTTTCAAAGCAAGTGGACGCCCTCCTCGCCCTACTCCCTACAGGGATCCGCCCCCATCCCGTACACACATTTCTGCCTATAACCCCCCGATATCAACCCGGCGTCACCCCACGGTGATGAAGCGCTCCAACCTGGCGTCGCGGCCATCGAGCCCTTCCCACTCCCCCGGCACCTTGAACACACACAGGCCTGCAGGCGGGAAACCGCCGGCCATGTCCAGCACGGCGTCCTCATCGGAATCGGCGGAGCTAAGCCGCATGGCCGCGTCCTGAACCGCAGGAAGGTGCCCCACCACCAGCAGCGAACGCACCGTGGTCGGGGTCTCGTTGATGACAGCAATCATGGCGGCCGCGGGCGACTCGTAGAGCCGTGAATCCACGTAGGCGCTGGGAGCGTCCTCGCCCAGGATCGAGGCGATCCAGGCGTAGGTGGCCCTGGTGCGGCGCGAGTCCGACACCAGCACCCCGTCAGGCACAAGCGACTCGGAAGCCAGGTACTCCCCCACGTCACGCGCCTGCTCCCCGCCGTGCTTCGTCAGCCCGCGGTCAGCGTCCGACATCCCCCACGGGGCCTCGGCTTTGGCGTGGCGCAGCAACAGCAGGGTTCGCTCGTCAGAGTTGCTCATGCCCGCCATCCTACGGACAAACGCGAGGGCCCCGTCCGACAGTCGATGCCGAACGGGGCCCTGAAGCGAATTGGATCAGATGGAGTACTCGGGTGCAGCCCAGACGGTAACCTCGGGGTGCTCGTAGAAGCGGTAGCCCTGGCCACGCACAGTGCGAACGGTGTTGGAGAGGCGACCCAGCTTGGAACGCAGCCGACGGATGTGGACGTCGATGGTGCGCTCGTTGGGAGTCTCGTCCGCATCCTTCCAGAGGCTCTCCAGCAGCTCCTCGCGCCCCACGGTGCGGGAACCGTTCTCCACCAGGTAGTTCAGCAGTTCGAACTCCTTGAACGTGAGGTTGAGCTTGTCGCCGTCCAGCTGCACCTCGCGGCGGGAAAGGTCGATCAACACACCGGTTGCAACGGTCCCGGACTGCTGGCGCTGAGGCGCGCGGGGGGTGCGGCTGATGGTCGGGTCTCCCAGCGCCTGACGAACAACATCCAGATCGTTGCCGTGGGCGGAGGCCGCTGCAAGGGCGACAGCCGCGTGGGTCTGCGCCTCGGGAGCCAGGGTCTGCAGGAAGCCGCGCACCTGGGTTGCAAGCTGTGTCAGGGAGGTGCCTGCAGCGGCGGCAGAGGCCTCGTCAAGGCCTACATAGAGAACGAAGCCGCGAGCCTTCGTCTCGCCCACGGTTGTGGGTCCCTGCTGAGCGTGATCCAGCACCGCCGACGGGCCACCATGATGAATATCCACTTGGTTGGGCCGCTGCGCTGCAGAGGACATCTGCCAAGCCGCCTGCCGCTTGGCCGCTGCTGCGCGACTCTGGGCGTTGCGAACTGAAACGTGGACGTATCCGGGCTGGGTGCTCATGTTTCTCCTCGAAGAGCTGGTGGCCGCAGTGCGGCGAAGAATGCTGTCTGGTTGGGCCGGTGGCCAAGACTGGGATTCAGCCGCGCATCACGCGCGGCAGGAGCATTCGACGTCGACAGCAGAGCGCGCCAGACCCGTTGAACGACGTCACATCGGAGACGATCAGGGGTTCGGTGCTTTGCTTCACACATGACATCATGCGCGTAACATTCGGCGTTTGCAAGGAGGGAATATGCGGCCGTCTCACCATTTGAGACAAAGAATGACGAATGTGAAGCACGTCACGCCCGTCGACAACCGTGAAAGAAGCGCTTCAAGAACTTTGGCGCATCCAAAGAATCCCCGCAGATATACCGATCTTTACCCATCCCGTCACCATGATGCTCCCCGCCAGGCCCCAGCTCCCCACCAGTCGCAATCATGCATGGCGCCTCATACTATTCGTCGCGACCTTGACGTTCGGCATAGAAGCGGGGTACGCAGGGCGCACAGTTCCGTCACAGCAATGAAACAGCATGGCCCCACCTGACTCAGAGAGAGTTCTTCCATGACCACCTCACGTTTCTCCCCCCAGCAGCTGCCCCGCCTCGAGCATCCCGATGGCTCCCCGATCCGCGCCCTCGTCGTGGATGATGAACCTTCATTGGCTGAACTCGTCAGCATGGGCACGCGCATGCTCGGATGGGACGTCTATGTGGCACACGAGGGACAGGATGCGGTGAAGCAGGCGCGCACTCACCAACCGGACGTGCTGGTGCTCGACTGGATGCTTCCCGGCATCGAGGGCCCGGAGGTTCTCACCCGCGTCCGAGCCTTCCTCCCGGACGTGCCGGCACTCTTCCTCACGGCCAAGGACACCGTCGATGACCGCATCGAGGGCCTCGCGGTGGGCGGCGACGACTACGTCACGAAGCCGTTCAGCCTCGAGGAGGTGCTGCTGCGCCTGCACCGCCTGGTGCAGCGTTCCGGTGTCGCCACCGCCGACGAGGCCGAACTGGTGGTCGGTGACCTGACCCTGAACACCGACAGCCATGAGGTCTCCCGCGCCGGAGACGACATCCAGCTGACCGCCACCGAGTTCGACCTGCTCCGGTACCTGATGGAGAACCCTCGCCGTGTGCTCTCCAAGCCGCAGATCCTCGACGCCGTGTGGAACTACGACTTCGGCGGTCAGGCCAACATCGTGGAGCTCTACATCTCCTACCTGCGCAAGAAGATCGACGTGGGCCGTGATCCCATGATCCACACGGTGCGTGGCGCGGGCTACGTCCTCAAGCCCGCCGCATGACATCCGAGCCGCAGGGAACCGAACCACGTCCTGTTCCCGGCCAACCACTGCGGGTAGATCCGCCCGCAGGCTCGGCCGACACAGCTGCGTCCACGTCCCAGTCGTCGGCTGCCGCGCCGGAACACGCCTCATCACCGAGGAAACGCCAAGGCAAGCGCGGGCCCATCACCCTGAAGACCCGTTTGGTGGGGCTCGTCCTGTCCCTGCTGCTCTTGGGTTCCTTCGTCATCTCCGCATCCACCCACGCAACGATGTCGGCCCGCCTGAACGGCCAATTGCAGGACGACCTGCGGACGGCCTCCGATCGTGCCGGTGCCCAGATCAACAACTTCATCACCTCAGACCGTCCTGCACCGTCCGGCGTTCCGGCCGGCACCATCACGGGCGCCATCACCCACGACGGGTCCTACGCGTTCCTACCGCTGTACCAGGACCCTGGTTCGGCCGATGTGAGCATCGTTACACTTTCCGACGCAGACGCCCGGAAGCTCCTCGCAGCCACGTCCGGGCTGGACAGGGGCCAGCCACGGAAGGTGGAGCTGGGCATCGGGAATTACCTGATCATGACAGGCGACATCAAGCTGAAGGACCAGACCAACGGCAGCGTCAGCCAGGGCCGCACGGTGGTCGCCGTCCCCACCGCGACCATGACCCGCACGCTGGCGACACTGGACCTGTCCATGGCGCTGATCTGCCTGGGAGGCACCATCGTGGTCGGCGCGGTCGGATCGCTGCTGATCACCCGCGCGCTTCGCCCGCTGGCCCGCGTTTCCGCCGTGGCCTCCACCGTCGCGGCCCAACCGCTGGAACGGCTGGACGTGGAGCTCTCCTCCGTACGTGTGACTCCCCATGATTCCGAGCCGGGAACCGAGGTCGGCAACGTGGGCCAAGCCCTGAACAACCTCCTGGACAATGTGGACGGAGCGTTGGAGGTGAGAGCCGCTGCAGAGGAACGCATGCGCCGCTTCGCCGCGGATGCCTCCCACGAACTGCGGACCCCGCTGGCGGCTGTCCAGGGCTACTCCGAACTACTCAGCGCCACCGAGTCCCTGTCCGATGACGGCGAGCGCTCACTCGGTCGCGTCAGGGAACAGACCAAGCGCATGGCTGAGCTGGTGGAGAGCCTGCTGTTGCTCTCCAGACTGGACAACAAGCAGCCGACGTCGAACCCGGAGGACGTGGACCTGACTCGTTTGGCCTGCGATCTGTGCCTCGATTTCGAGGTCGCGGCAACGGACCACACTTGGGAGTTCGTGTCCACGTCGGACGAACCGGTGGTGGTCCGTGGAGACGAGAACCAAATCCATCGGGTGGTGCAGAACCTGATGTCCAACGCGCGCAAGCACACCTCGGAGGGCACCCGCGTCACGGTCACCGTGGGCCACACTCCGTCGGGTGGTGCTCAGCTGAAGGTGCACGACACCGGCGAGGGCATCGCCGAGGACTTCAAGGACAAGGTGTTCGATCGTTTCGCCAGGGCCGACGCCGCGCGTTCCGGTGCCACCCCGACCACGGGGCTCGGCCTGGCCATCGTGAAGGCCATCGTCGAGTCCCATGGCGGCACCATCAGGGTTGACTCCCAGCCCGGCGACACCACCTTCACGGTCGAGTTGCCCCAGGCGCCCGTAGCGGCCTGAGAACCCACCTGCCCGACGGCGGTGGCTGACACCCGTGCGGGTGCCGGCCACCGCCGTCGGGCCCTGTGTTCCCCAGCGTGAACACAGTTGACGGTGCCCGGCGACAGACCCGCCACAGCACGCCCACGGTGCGCAGACAGAATCATGGGAAACCCCTAGCCACCCTTGGGAGAACCACGGTTTCAGCCTGCATTTCCCACAGCCACGCGGACTTGAGTTCTGTCCATGACGAACTCACCAGCTCACCGGCCACCGGACAGCCCCCAACCGGACAACTCCCTCAGCGAGACCACCGACCCACGTGCCATGGGCCGTCCCGCGGTGCAGGTGGCACCGGGTGAGCCGATCGTGGACGTGGTGATTCCCGTCTACAACGAGGAGACCGACCTGGCCGGTTGCATCCGGACCTTGGACGACTACCTGGCCGGCCTCTACCCGGCCGACGGCCCCGGCTACTCGATCACCATCGCGGACAACGCCTCCACCGACCAGACCCCACAGATCGGGGCCGCGTTGGCGGACGACCTGACCCACGTACGGTACCTGCGCCTGGAGGAGAAGGGCCGCGGGCGTGCGCTGCGCAGGGCCTGGCTGACCTCCCAGGCCCCGGTTCTGGCGTACATGGACGTGGACCTCTCCACCGGGCTCAGCGCCTTCCCGGCGCTGGTGGCCCCACTGATCTCCGGCCACTCGGACGTGGCGATCGGCTCACGGCTGGCGGCCGGTGCCGCCATCCTGCGCGGCCCCAAGCGCGATTTCATCTCTCGTTGCTACAACCTGCTGCTCAAGGGGTGTGTCGGTGCCGGGTTCTCCGATGCCCAGTGCGGTTTCAAGGCCATCCGCAAGGACGTCGCCGAGCGCCTCATCCCCGTCGTGGCGGACGAGGCCTGGTTCTTCGACACGGAGATGCTCATCCTGGCCGAACAGGCCGGGCTACGCATCAGTGAGGTCTCCGTGGACTGGGTGGACGACCCCAACTCCACGGTTCACGTCGCCGATACGGCCTTCAAGGACCTCCAGGGCGTCTGGCGGGTGGGCACAGGACTGCTGCGCGGGCGGATCCCGCTCGCCGCGGTGCGCGAGGAACTGGGACGCGAGACCCAGACCGCTCGGCCTCGCGGATTCTGGGGCCACCTGGTCCGCTTCGGCGCGGTAGGCATCGGCACCACGATCCTGCAGATGGTGCTCTTCGTGCTGCTCGGCTTCGTGATGGGCGCGCAGGTGGCCAACGTGGTCTCACTGCTGCTGGCCACGGTCGCGAATACCGCGTTCAACCGATCCTTCACCTTCGGCGTGAGGGGTAGGGCGGGCATGGTCACCCATCACCTACAAGGCCTCACGGTCTTCTTCCTCGGCTGGGGGCTCTCCGCCGGTTCGCTGGCCATGGCCCACGCGGCAGGTGCGTCCCGAACAGGCGAGGTCATCGCCGTGGTGGGAGGCAACCTCGTGGCCACCCTGGTCAAGTTCGTGCTCTTCCGAACCTGGGTCTTCCGTGACCAGGTCTCCCCCAAGCTCCGCGCGACCACCGCCGACTCCCAGCCCGACCAGGACCAACGCTTCCCTACCAGCGGGAACCCGGTGACCGCCGGAGTTCCCACGGTTCCCCGGAGTTCGGCCTCCCTTCGCGAAACCAATCCCCCTCTTCAGCAAACCAACCCCTCCCTCCAAGAAACCAGCCAGGAGCAGTCCCGATGAGTTCCATCTCCACATCCCTCGCGGAGACGGCAGGCGCGGGGACGACCTCGCGCCGCCGGCTGCGCACCCGAAGTCATGCCGCCACGCGAGCCAAAGCCACCGTGACCCAGCGCATCGGTCTCGGCGTCCTCCTGCTCGGCACCGCCGTGCTCTACCTCTGGAACCTGGGTATCAACGGCTGGGGCAACTCGTTCTACGCCGCCGCGATCCAGGCGGGCAGCGAGAACTGGGAGGCCTTCCTCTTCGGTTCCTCCGACGCGGGCAACTCCATCACGGTGGACAAACCTCCGGCGTTCCTCTGGATCCCTGCGTTGTCCGCCCGGATCTTCGGCCTGAATTCCTGGTCCATCCTGGTCCCTGAGGCCCTCATGGGCGTGGCCGCCGTCTGGCTGCTTTACTCCCTGCTCTCCAGGGTCTCCAACCGTTGGGTCGGCCTGTTGGGCGGCACGCTGTTGGCCATCAGCCCGGTGGGCATGCTGATGTTCCGTTACGACAACCCGGAGGCGCTGCTGATCCTGCTCTCCGTCGCCGCGACCTACGGTGTGGTGCGGGCCGTTCAGGCCTCGTTCCCCCGCGAGGTACCGAGCGAAACGGGACACTCGGGCACCACGGTTGGCACCGCCGGCGGACATTCCGAGGCGGCCGTGGCCGCCAATTCCACGAACGCCGCCAAGGGCGGCCTACGGTCCAAGCTCGCCTCCCCCGCGCTGTGGTGGATGGTCTTCGTCGGCGCCATGGTGGGCTTCGGCTTCCTGACCAAGCAGCTGCAGGCCGTGGTGATCGTCCCGACGCTGGCGCTGGCGTACCTGCTCTGTTCCCGTGCCGGCTGGCTCAAGCGCATCGGACACCTGTTCGCCGCGGCCGCCGCCATGATCCTCGCAGCCGGTTGGTGGGTGGCGCTCGTGGAACTGCTCCCGGCGTCGGCCCGCCCCTACGTTGGCGGCTCCACGAACAACTCCTTCCTCGACCTGACCTTCGGTTACAACGGGCTCGGTCGCCTGAACGGGGACGAGGAAGGTTCCGTGGGCAGCATGTGGGGCACCCCGTCCATCGTGCGTCTGGTGACCGGCAACTACGTCACCATGATCGGTTGGATGATCCCCACCGCGCTCGTGGCCGCGGTCATCGGCATCGTGCTGATCCTCCGCTCGCACCCCAAGCGCAACGACGCCGCCCGGCTCCGTGCAGCCGCCTTCGTGGCCCTGGCCGGCTGGTTCGTGGTGGAGGGCCTGGTCATCTCCTTCATGCAGGGCATCACCCACGAGTACTACACGGCGATCCTCGCGGCCCCCATCGCCGGTACCGTGGCCCTCACCGCCGGCTGGCTGTGGGAGAAGAAGTCCTCCTGGTTCGCTTCCATCAGCCTGGCGGCCCTGGTCCTGGTGACGGCGGGCATCTCCATGCTGATCGCAGCCAACTACTCCGTGACGCCGGTGCTCTCGGTGATCCTGGGCGCGGTGGCACTCGTCGGGGCCGTGGCCCTGGCACTGCGCCCGCTCTACGCCGGTGAACGCCGCAATCTTCCCAAGAGTGCCCGACGCACCATCGCCACCGCAGCCGTCGCCGCCGCCTTGATCGGTGGCTTGGGTACGCAGGCCGCCTTCGCGGCCTCCACGACCACCACGGCCAAGACCGGATCCCTGATCTACGCGGGCTCCTCGCAGGGCCGCGGTGGTCCGGGCGGCGGATCCTCCTCGTCCTCCGGTGACGGCATCTTCGGCACGAACCTCTTTTCCTCCCTCTCCGACTCCAGTGGGCGTGCCGGCGGCGGCGGTCAGGGTGGCCCCGGCGGCATGCCGGGCGGTGGCCAGGGAGGCCCCGGAGGTAATGGCGGCCAGGGCGCTCCCGGCGGAAATGCCGGAAATGGCGGCAACGGCGGACAGCAGGGTGGCCTGCCCGGCGGCGGCCAGGGTGGTCCCGGTGGCAACACGCAGAACGGCAACACCCAGAACGGCAACACCCAGGGTGGGCCCGGTGGGAACACGGCCGGTAACGAGGACGGCGCAACCGACGGGGGCGGTGGCGGCGCCGGTGGCCTGCTGAACTCCTCCACCCCGGGCGAGGAGGTCCAGGCACTGCTCAATGAGAACGCCGACGACTACACCTGGGTCGCTGCCACGACCGGAGCCAACAACGCCGCCGGCTACCAGCTGGCCGTGCAGCACTCGGTGATGCCGGTGGGTGGCTACAACGGAACCGACAACTCCCCGACCCTGGAGCAGTTCAAGACCTGGGTCGAGGAGGGCGAGATCCACTACTACATCGACTCCGGTTCGGGACGTGGTGGCTCCAACAGCGATTCCGCCGCCTCTGCCATCAGTTCATGGGTTCAGGAGAACTTCACCGCCACCACCGTGGACGGTGTCACCCTCTACGACCTGACGGCGGAAACCTCCACGAACTGATTCACCCGACGAGACCGGGCGGCGCCGAGCGCCCGGCCAATGCCCCACGCCGCGGCCCCCTGACGCCCCCGCGGGCGGGGGGCGCGGGGGGGGGGATTGGGGCGGGTCTACGCGGCGAGGCCGGAGAGGCGGGCGCCGGCGGCACCGAGGGCGGGGGGGGTGTG
>NZ_JALAGT010000035.1 GCF_022712295.1 Galactobacter sp. | reverse complement strand
GAGGACGCGTGTCCGGACCGGGTTGCTGTCCTGGTGGCGTCCGCGGCCGGTGGCGCCGGGCTGAGGGTGGTGCTCGTTGATGCTCACGGACTGGGTGGGATCGCCGCTGCGTCCGGAACCAGGGTGGCCGAAACGGCTCACGTCGGGTGGGATGAGGCCATCCGATCCGTGCGTGACGGCTCACCGCACGGACTCATCGCTGCCTTGCCCCTGCTGCGAGGGATGCCGGTCCTGGCCGGTTCCGTCAGGGGAACCTCGTCGGACGAGAGGGGGAGGGCGGTCGAGACGCTGCTGGGAGGCTGCGACGTCGTCGTCGCTGCTCTGGGCTGCGCCGATCCCAGCCGCTGGTGGGACACCACTGGGTCGCTGGGGCAGTGTTCGGAGGCGCCACACCAGATCGTGGCGGTCGGGGCCGGCCCACTGCCGGGGCCCGCGCCTCAACGTCCGGGTGTGCCGATCCCTGATCTGGTGACGGTACGGGGACTCGGACGCGCACCGGATGGGCCGGACACCGCCGCGCGGCTGGGCGCGGCGTGGGCGGGAACGGTGGATGTGCGGACAGGCCGCGCACGTGGGGCGACGTCCAGGCTGATGCGGCGCAGATGGGCCCCGAGGCTGGCCGCGGGCGAACGGTTGGGGTGGGTCGCATGAGTTCGACAGGCGCGGCCCTTGACGTGGGACTGGTGGATCGGATCCGCGAGGAAATGGCCACTCGCGGAGAGGAACCGACCCTGGCTGAGGTGGCCTCCTGGGTGGGACGCCTGACCGGGTTGCGGGGAACGGCGGCGGTGGAGGAAGCGGCACAAGACGTCCTGGCGCACCTGACCGGGTTCGGTGTCCTACACCCCCTCCTCGAGGCGCAAGGAGTCACCGATGTCTTGGTCAATGCTGACGGGAGCGTGTTCGTGGACGACACCACGGGCCTGCGCACGGTTCCAGGAATGGTGCTTTCACCCGATGCGACCCGGCGTCTGGCGGTCCGACTGGTCTCAGGAGCGGGGAAGCGGCTGGACGACGCCTGCCCGTACGCCGATGTCGTGGTGGGCGGGGTGCGAGTCCACGCCGTGCTGCCGCCGGTGGCGCAAGGCGCCACCCTGCTCAGCCTGCGCCGGGTCCCGCAAGCCGACGCGACACTGGACTCCGTGCTCCCGGACCCGGGAGATCCCTTCAGGGAGGCCTTGTCCAGGGTGATCGACCTACGGCTGAACTTCCTGGTTTCCGGCGGGACCGGCGCCGGGAAGACCACCCTGCTCTCCGCGATGTTGGGGCTGGTCCCCACAGCCGAGCGCATCGTGGCGGTGGAGGACGCCCCTGAGCTGCGGCCCAACCATCCTCATTGCGTCTCGCTGGCCTCCAGGGCCGGAAACACGGAGGGCGCAGGCGTCGTCACCCTGACCGATCTGGTGAGGCAAGCGTTGCGGATGCGTCCCGATCGACTGGTGGTCGGAGAATGCCGTGGAGAGGAGGTCCGCGATGTGCTCATGGCGTTGAACACCGGGCACGACGGAGCGGGAGCCACCCTCCACGCCAACTCGCCGGACGCCGTGGGTTCGCGTCTGCTGGCGCTGGGAGCCCTGGGCGGCTGGGACGTGCGCTCCACGACATTGCAGGCGGCAGCCGCGGTGGACGTGGTGGTGCACACGGCCAGGAGTCCTCGGGGCAGGAGGCCCGTGGCGCTGTCCCGACTCGTGCTTCGCGACGGCGTGTTGACCAGCGGAGACATCCTGACCTGTGATCGCGACGGCGGGTTCGTCACGGGCCCAGAGGTCGCCTGGTTCGACCGCACTCAGGGACGCGTCTGAAGGAGAACGGTATGGACGGCCAAACGGCTGCGATCGTGGCGGCGGCCGCGTGCGTGCTCATCGTGTTGGGGTGTCGGAGCCCCGCGGCCCATCCTGCCCGGACCGGGGCCTCCCCATCGCGTCGGAGAAGGCCTACCGCGGCAGCCACGCCGGATCCTGTGGCCGACGACGTCGCGGCGGAGGCGCTTGGTCAGGCCGTTGCGCTGCTGCAGGCAGGCGTCTCCGCCACCGATCTGTTCCGGCTCTGGGGATCCACCCGGGCGCCGGAAGCGCTTGGCACCGGTAGCGGCTCATGGCTCGGGGAGAACGGCGAACCGTCCGCCCTGACGGCCAAGGGACGTCAACGGCTCAGATCGTCCTCCCTTCATGCGCAATGGGTGCAGGCCCTTGCTGCCGCCGATCTGCAGGTGCGCTCGGGCGGCGAACTGGTCCGTGTGGGCGGCCCCGGTCTCGCGTGGGAGCAGACCGTTTGGGCCGTGGGCCTGGCGACGGGGACCGGCGCACCACTGGCAGACCTCCTTGAACGGGTGCGGGACGAATGCACGGCTCGTGCGGACGCCGCGCGGGCCCAGAGCGCGGGGCTGGCCGCGGCCAGGAGCACGCGCAGGATCCTCATGGGCCTGCCCATCGGCGGGCTGCTCCTGGCCCAGGCACTCGGCGCGGAGCCGCTCCACATCTTGATCGGCACCTCGTGGGGGCGGGCAGCGGCCGTGGCCGGGGCAGTGTTCTGGGCCGTGGCCGCTCTCTGGTCCCGGCGCATCATGCGGGCCGGAGCGTCGTCATGAAAGCGGGCGAGCCATGAGCGGCGCAACCGCTGCGCTGCTGGCAGCCATCTGCCTCGCAACCGTGTTCATACTGCCGCCACCATCCTCCGGACAGGGCCGACCGCTGCCGAGCCGACCACCGAACGTCGGGCGTTCCAGAGGGCAAGGTTCCCCCTCGGCGGCGCTGGTGGCAGACGCGGCGGCTGCACTGCTGCGTTCCGGCGCGTCCGTGCCGTTGACGCTGACCCACCTCGGAGCTGCACACGGCCCCGCACCAGAACTGGCCACCGTGGCGCGCATGCTCACCTGGGGAGCCGAACCACAGCAGGCGTGGGCCGTGGCTCCGAGCTACAAGGGACTACGGGAGGCACTCGCGCTCGCCGAGGGGACCGGTGCTCCGGTATCCGTGGTGCTGAGCCGCCGGGCCCTGGAACAGCGGCGTGGGAGGGCACGCGATGAGGAGGCGCGTGCCGCCGCCCTGGCCGTGAGGCTGGTCTTGCCCATGGGCCTGTGCGGTCTACCCGCGTTCATCTGCCTCGGCATCTTGCCCATCGGCCTGGCCCTGATGCCGTGGTGAGGGCGAAACGATTTTCGCTGTTCACGCATGGATTGCGGCGTGTCATCCACGAATCCGCCACCACCCACACCCACCGATGACTCAACCCGGCCAAGCTGGATCCACGGGCCTCGAACGGGGCCCCTGGGTACCCGGCCCACGCCGGGAAAAGGAAGGAAGGGGAAGGGGACATGACAACCAGAACGAGTCCTCGACCAGCCCGCAGATTCCGCGGGGAAGACGGGATCGCGACCGCTGAATTCAGCATCGTGACGCTCGCCGCGGTCGGCTTCGCCGGTCTGCTCGTGACGATCCTGGGCGGTGGACAGGTGAAATCCCTGCTGACCGGCATGATCAGCAAGGCCCTGGGCGGCTGACATGGGTAGGGATCGCCGGCACAGTCCGGCATGTCGGCAGCGTGGCAGCGTCACAGCCGAACTGGCGGTGCTGATGCCGGTGATCCTGTTCGTCATCCTGACCGTGGTCGGAGCCGCGGTGGTGGGCTCCGGCCAGGTCAGGGTGCAACAGGCCGCGGGCGCCATCGCCCGCGAACACGCGCGTGGGGACGGCGGCACGGTGAACGTGGTCCGCGTCGCGGGGGACGGTGCCGCCGCGAAGGTCTCCGAGTCCGGGGGCTGGACCACCGTCACGGTCCAGCGACAGATCCCCTTGTGGAAGGCCTTCGGGCCCGGAATCACAGTCAAGGCCACCGCGTTGGCGCGCTCGGAGGTGGTGGAGCAATGAGCGCGGTGAGCATTGCCAGACGGCGCGCGGTCGGGGCTGAGGGTGCGGCCACCGCGATCGTGGTGGGGATCTGCGGCGCCGCCGTGCTGCTGGGCGGTGGGGTGGTGGTGTTCGCAACGGCTGCGGCCGAACACTCCCGTGCCGACGCCGCTGCGGACCTCGCCGCACTGGCGGGATCCGACGTGGCCCGTGGGATCGGCTCGGCAGGGGACCCATGTGCCGCGGCGGCCAAGGCCGCAAACGGAAGTGGTGCCACTCTGACGTCCTGCTCGGTGCTGAGTGGTGACGGCGCCAGCATCGAGGTCAGCGTCAGAGCGGTGCCGCAAGGAACCGCGGCTCACTGGCTTCCGCTACCGCGTGCCACCGCCACGTCCTGGGCGGGTCCTCCTCCGAGCTGAGCAGAAGCAATCGCCGCGTATTCAACGGCCATTCCGTTCAGAACTTAGAAGGTCTAAAATGTGGACTGTCGTCACCGAACTCGTAGAGGACTGGCTCGAAACGCTTGATTCGGAGTCTCATCAGCAAGTTGTTGCTGCCCTGGAGATTCTCGAAGAAGCGGGACCTCAGCTGGGTCGGCCGCTTGTGGACACCATTTCCGGTTCGAAGTTCAGGAACATGAAGGAATTGAGACCGGGATCAGCAGGCGAGTCAGAGCTGAGGATCCTTTTCGTCTTCGATCCGGCCAGGAGCGCCGTCCTCCTGGTTGCGGGCGACAAGAAAGGCCACTGGCGGTCGTGGTACCGGAATGCGATCCTCATCGCCGAGCGGCGATATGAGCTCTACTTGGAACGGTTGCAGAGGAGAAGATGACCATGGCCGCCACCTTGAGGGAATACCTTGAGCAACACCCGGTTGATCGTGACGCCGTCGAACAGGAAAAGCAGCGGCTTCGCAGGGAGATTGCCGCCTACCGATTGCGCGAACTCCGGGAAGAAGCCGGCTTGACCCAGGCTCAGCTCGCGGAACGCATCGGCGTGGGGCAACGGCAGGTCTCCAAGATCGAACACGGCGACCTGGAGAACACCCGCGTAGGCACCATCCGCAAATACCTGCGCGCGGTGGGAGGCGACATCTCGCTGGACTGGGTCATAGGAGAACAACGGGCTGCGCTGCTATGAGTCTGTCGCCTGGTCCCACCGTGCTGGTGGTGATGGGCGTCTCCGGCAGCGGGAAGTCCACGCTCGCCGCCTATCTTGCAGGCTGCCTCGGATGGGACCTCGAGGAGGGAGACGATCTCCACCCCGCCGCCAATATCGCCAAGATGTCGCGCGGCGTGCCGTTGGACGACGCCGACCGGCAGCCGTGGCTGGCCAGAGTGGCCGCGTGGACCGACAAGCAGCTGGCCGAGGGCCGCTCCGGGGTCATCACCTGTTCCGCTCTCAAGCGCAGTTACCGGGATCTGCTGCGCGGCGAAGGCGTCATCTTTGTGCACGCGACCGGGCCCAAGGAGGTCATCGCTCAGCGGCTGCACAGACGAGAGGGTCACTTCATGCCGGAGACGCTCCTGGACTCGCAGTACGCGGACCTGGAGGAGTTGGGGGAGGACGAGGTCGGCGTGACCGTGGATCTGCGGTTGTCCCCACAGGAACAGGCCAGCAGTGTGATTGCGCAGCTGGGTTAGCGAGGCGTTCAGCGGCGCTTGCGCTCGGCCGGAACCAACCGCAGGATCTCACCGAGCAGGGCAACCGCCCCGGCCTTGTCCAGCGGATGGTTGCGATTACCGCACTTGGGCGACTGTACGCAGGACGGGCAACCGGAAGTGCACTCACACGCCATGACGGCATCCCGGGTCGCCGCCAGCCAATGCGGGGCCATGGCATGGCCCCGCTCGGCGAAACCAGCGCCCCCCGGATGTCCGTCGTGGACGAAGATGGTCGGTAGCCCCGTATCGGCGTGAAGCGCTGTGGAGACGCCACCCACGTCCCAACGATCGGAGGATGCCACGAGCGGAAGCATCCCGATGCTCGCATGTTCCGCCGCGTGCAGGGACCCGGGGATGGACTCGGCCGTGAGGCCCGCCGCATGCAGCCGTGGTTCGGGGATCGTGAACCACACGGCCTTGGTGAAGAGCTGCCGGGGTTCCAGGTCCAACGGCTCCTCGCCGAGGATCTCGTTGGAGTGCAGGGCCTTGCGCTGGAACGAGACCACCTGGGTGGTCACCACGACCTTGCCGAAGTGCACGCCGATCTCTCCCCAGGTCTCGGACTGCTCGGTCTCGACGACCTCAACGGTGGTGAGGTCGCGGGCCTGGGTGTAGTACTCGGGCCTGGTCGCGGACACCAACACAGTGTGGTTGACCTCGTCCAGTTCCTCCACCAAGTAGGTGCGCCCCTGATGGACGTAGATGGCGCCGGTATGTGCCTGGTAGTGCGTCTGCGGCGAGTCCATGGAGCCAAGCACGCTGCCCGAGTCCACGTCCACCACGGACACAGGACCTCCTCCGGCGCTACGCAGATCAACGAAGTCGTGCGCCGATTCCGGATGCGTCCAGAACCAGCCGGCCGGGCGGCGGCGGAGCGCGCCGTCGGCCACCAGCTCCTCCACCAGTTCCCCAGCGGTGGGTCCGAACATCACCAGGTCATCCGGACGCAGCGGAAGCTCGGAGGCGGCAGCCATGAGGTGCGGGCCCAGCACGTACGGGTTGGACGGATCGGTGACGGTGGCCTCCACCCCTACGTCGAACACCGCCTCTGGATGGTGCACCAGATAGGTATCCAAGGGGTCGTCGGCCGCAACGAAGGCGGCCAAGGCCTCCTGACCGGAGCGCCCGGCCCGGCCGATCTGTTGGAAGAAGGACGCCCGCGTGCCCGGCCACCCCGCCACCAACACGGCGTCCAGGCCGTCCACATCGATCCCCAGTTCCAGGGCGGACGTCGAGGAGACGCCCAACAAATCACCGTTGCGCAGCTGTGCCTCCAGCGCGCGCCGTTCCTCTGGCAGGTATCCGGAGCGGTACGCGGCAATGCGTTGCGGCAGCGACGGATCGATCTCGCCCACCAGCCGCGCGGCGTTCGACGAGATCGCCTCCGCTCCGCGCCGGGAACGGATGAAGGCCAAGGTGCGCACCGATCCGCACACCAGGTTCGCCAACAGCTCGGAGGTCTCGGCGATCACGGTGCGGCGTTGCTCCGCCCCGTTCTCGCCACGCAGTCCGGTCAGCGGAGGCTCCCACAGGGCCACGGTCCGCTCACCCTTCGCGGAGGCATCGTCCGTGACCTCGACGGCGGGTGCTCCGATCAGGCGGGAGAAGGACTCGGCAGGGGACGCGGACGTGGCGGAGGCGCCCAAGAAAACCGGGGAGGCGTCGTAATACGCCGCAACTCTGCGTAACCGTCGTAACAGGACGGCCACGTGGGAGCCGAACACGCCACGGTACCCGTGGGCCTCGTCCACGATCACGTACTTCAGACGCCGAAGGAAACCCGCCCAACGGCTGTGCTGCGGAAGCACGCCGAAGTGCAGCATGTCCGGGTTGGTGAAGACCACGTTGGCGTATTCGCGCACCCACCGGCGTTCCTCGCGGGGTGTGTCCCCGTCGAAGGTGGCGGCCCTGACCCCGGGGAGGTCCAGCCCGATCACCGACTCCAATTGGTCGGCTGCCAAGGCCTTGGTGGGGGAGAGATAGAGCACGGTGGCGTCGCCGCGGCCGCCGGTGCGGGAACCGTCGGGCAGGATGCCGCCGCGGATCACGGCGTCCAGCGCGGGCAGCAGATACGCCATGGATTTCCCCGATGCGGTGCCGGTCGCGACGATGGTGTGCTGCCCGTCGTGTGCGGAGGTTGCGGCGGCGACCTGGTGTTCCCAGGGCTGGGCGACGCCGCGGGCCTCGTATGCGCTCACCAGGGGGGACGCAGCCCAGCCCGGCCACGGCGCAAAGCGCGCCGACCGGGCTGGGAGGACCCTGACGTGGGTCAGGGAATCGGGATGTTCCCCCCGGCCCAGCAGTGGGACGAGGGTTCTGAAATCCATGAGAGGCGGAGAGTCTCAGTCCGAGGTGTGACCCGTACGCTCGTTGGCATCGGGGGAGTTCGGGGCCTCGAGGACCGCCATGGTCCCCAGCAGCGTCCAACCGAGGTACTTGTAGAGCTCGTAGCCGTCTGAGGAGGCCACCAGCAGACCCCGTTCCGCGTCCGACTCCGCGGCGATGGAGGCCAGGTACCTGGTCACCAGAGAACCGAAACCACGGCGGCGGAACTCCGGGGCCGTCACGATCCGGTCGAAGATGGCGTAGTCACCGAGCACGCCCACGTGACCGGACGCCACCACCGCATCGCTTTCCTCGTCGTGAAGGGAGACCCAGGCGTGGTCGCCGTCGCGCTTCTCCTCCCAACGCAGGCCCTCATCCAGGTAGGGGGCCTCGATGTCCTGCACGGCCATGTCCGTCACCATCAGGACCTCACGAGTGGAGACCACCGCGAGACCGGCCTCGTGAGCCAGATCGACGAGGCCATCGAGTTCCGCAGTGAACGCGGTGACACGCTGGCCCGGATGCTCCGACAGGGCCTGAGAAAGGTGACGCAGATGCTCCCCGCTGGGGTCGTGAATCACGTACTCCCAGTTGTCCACGTCCTGACCGGTCCGGCGATAGGCATGCAAGGCCCCATCATGGTGGGTCTCGTACCCGCGCGCCTCGGCCCAGCCACGCATCCAGGTGCTGATCAGTTCATCGCTCGCTCGGTGTTCCATGCATAAGAGGCTACCTGCGGGCGAGGCCAAGTGGCACACGTTCGCAGGCAACGATCAGGTGACGACGAACATGACGGTGCTTGACGCGCCACGACGGCGGAATGCCGGTGGAGAATGGGTGGGTGAGTATCGAGACGCAGCCCGCAGACTCCCCGCCGGCCTTCAGCGCCGTGGCGGACGCCCCACGCAGCGACGACCCGGCCCTCGTGGCCCTCCTGGCGGCGGATCTACGCCGAGCCGACTACACCTATGACGCTGTGGGGGAGCTACTGGGCGAGCAGGCCATGAGTGCCCTCGTGCGCGAGCAATTCGTGCCGGCCCGCAGGGTCCTCGACCACCTTGGCGCCACCGACCGCGCCGACCTGGCGGTCCTGGTCCGCGCCTTCCTGCTCGGCCAGGCGACGAGCGCCGAACACTGGGCGGCGGCGCTGCCCACGCTGGGTCTCGAGAACGCCGTGAAGATCGGCCTGGTGGAACCCACAGGCGCCGCTTTCCAAGCCGCGATCGACTTGCGCCCGCACGCCTCGGACGCCGACGCCGAGCTGTGGGTGGCCTCGGACGTGGGAGCCGCTCTCCGCCCAGGGGTGCTGCGCCACGACCATGTGCTCGGCATCGGGCGGGCCTCGCTGACCTTGGCCTCATCCACCATTCGCCGACCGGCCGCGCGCGCCCTCGATCTCGGCGTGGGCTGCGGCATCCAGACCTTTCACCTGCTCAGCCACTGCGACCACGTCACCGCGACCGACCTCTCCGAACGTGCATTGGCCTTCACACGCTTCAATCTGCTGCTCAACGCCGATGCCTTGGATCTGGACCCCGCGCGGTTGGAGGCCAGGGTGAGCCTGGAACAGGGGTCCCTCCTGGAACCTGTGGAGGGCGAACGCTTCGACCTGGTGGTCTCCAACCCGCCCTTCGTCATCACGCCGCGCAGCGACGGCGAGACGGACGAGGATCGGTTCACCTACCGCGACGGCGGGCTGCCCGGCGACCGTCTCGTGGCCCAACTGATCACGGACCTCCCCGGAATCCTCACCCCAGGCGGCACCGCGCAAATGCTCGCCAACTGGGAAGTCTCACAAGAACATATGCCCGACGACGCGGTCGCCACCGACCCGGCCACCGGTACCCCCGTACCGGGTTGGGCCGCCGGCCCCGCCGGCTGGGTGCCACAGGGCACGGAATGCTGGTTCATCCAACGCGACCTCGAGGACCCCTGCGGATACGCGGAAACCTGGCTCGCCGACGCAGCAGAGGCCCGTGACCCACAAGCCTACGCATCCCGCTACCTGGACTACCTCGAGGACTTCTCCGCCCGCGGCGTGGGCGGAGTCGGGCTCGGACTCGTCTGGTTGCGCCGCCCCGAGGACCCCGCCACAGCAGGAATCGGACGACGCTTCGAATGGCTCACACAGACCCTGGACACTCCACTGGGCCCGGCGCTCGCCGCTGCGGTCTTCCGCGCGGACGGTCTGGCCAGGGTGGACACGGGACTGGTGCACGCGGTCGTGGCGCCGGACACGACGGTGGAGACGCACACGGTACCTGGGGAGGAACACCCCAGGGCGATCGTGCTTCGGCAGGGTTCCGGCCTGCGACGCACCCGGGGTATGGACACGGCACTTGCCGGACTCGTCTCGGCCTGCGACGGGGACCTGGACCTGCGCGCCCTGGCCACCGCGGTGACCGCCTTGATGGGCCAGGACGACGAGCAAGCAGCTGCCTTACTGGGGCGTGCCGAGGAGCTGATCAGGGACGGATTCCTGGACTTTCCACCCGTGAGCGTCTGAGACCGGCCATGACACGGAGGATGCCGGGCTAGAATGAGCGCCCATGAGCATCCCCGTGCGTCCTCTTCCGGCGGAGGTGCCCTCCGTCGACGCTGCGGAGGACGCCGGCGACACCACTTCCGCTGCCCCACGTCGTGTGGTCATCACCGATCCGCGCGCCGTGCGCGCCCTGGCCCACAGGGCCAGGGTGGAAGCGCTCGACGAACTGTACGCGGCCAGTGGTACCCGCACCGCTACGGAACTGGCGGCGCGGTGTGGCCTGTCGCCGTCGGCCATGAGCTACCACCTGCGCGCCTTGGAGAAGTACGGGCTGGTGGAGCGCGCGGCCTCCGAGGGCGACGCGCGCGAACGGCGCTGGCGGGCAGCCGGGGACCAACTCGTGGTCAGGCCGGGAGGCGGCTCCGAAATGGGCACAGCGGCCTACGTTGACATGCAACTGGACCAGTTCAGGCAGCGACTCTCCGAGGAGATCAGCTACCGTTCCGCCCACCGGGGCGAGCCGGAAGAAGGCGACCTGCAGGACCTGCCGTTCATGAACTACGGTTCCCTGTACCTGGACGCGGCCTCCGAACGCGAGTTCATGGAGAGGGTCCAGGCACTGGCCAAGGAATTCGAGGCCAGGGCCGACGATTCCAACCGGTCCTCCGCAGACGGAAAACGCGTCCACTATCTGCTTTCGGCGTTGCCGGATCGCAGCCCTCGTTCCTGAAGCACACCGCACCCCGAACACACCTCGGTGCGGTTGCTCGAGTGTGTGGGCGCTATGGTTAGCGTGTCCAGGCACCACGTGAGACGCGTTGGGCCAGGTGCTGAACCAGTCAGTTTCAGCGTGCAACGATTCGAAGCAGGAGCATCGTGCCAACCAAGGCGAAGTCCACCGCAGCCGCAGGTAGAACCGGGAAGAAACTCGTCATCGTCGAGTCCCCGGCCAAGTCCAAGTCCATCGCCAAGTACCTGGGCGAGGGCTTCGTGGTTGACGCCTCCGTGGGACATATTCGCGACCTCCCGCAACCCTCCGAACTGCCGACGGAGATGAAGAAGTCCGCCTATTCCAAGTTCGCCGTGGACGTGGACAACGGCTTCGACCCCTACTACGTGGTCTATCCGGACAAGAAGAAGCGGGTCGCCGACCTGAAACGCGAGCTCAAGGACGCCGACGAGCTCTACCTCGCAACCGATGCCGATCGCGAAGGCGAGGCCATCTCGTGGCACCTGCTCGAGGTGCTCAAGCCGAAGGTGCCCGTGCACCGCATGACGTTCAACGAGATCACCAAGGAGGGCGTCCAACGCGGCCTTGAACAGGTGCGTGACCTGGACATGGACCTGGTGGACGCACAGGAGACGCGGCGCATCCTCGACCGGCTCTACGGTTACGAGATCTCCCCGGTGCTGTGGCGCAAGGTGGGTCGAGGTCTCTCCGCGGGCCGGGTGCAGTCCGTGGCCACCCGGCTGGTGGTGGAACGCGAACGCGAACGCATGGCCTTCCGCTCGGCCTCCTACTGGGACGTCACCGGGGATTTCGTGACCAAGGACGGTGAGTCCTTCGGGGCCCGCCTCAGTGCGCTGAACGGTGCCCGTGTGGCCACCGGTCGCGATTTCAACGATCGCGGCGAGTTGCGTCCTGCGTCGGTCAAGGCCGGTGTGGCCCACCTGGACGGCGAGGCCGCTCAGTCCCTGGCCGCCGGGCTGGAGGACGCGGACTTCGCAGTCACCGGCGTGGAGTCGAAGCCGTACAAGCGTCGCCCCGCGGCACCGTTCACGACCTCCACCCTGCAGCAGGAAGCCAGCCGCAAGCTGCGCTGGAGCGCCAGGATCACCATGCAGATCGCGCAGCGGTTGTACGAGAACGGCTTCATCACCTATATGCGTACCGACTCCGTGCACCTTTCCGACGAGGCCGTCAACGCGGCCCGGCGGCAGGTCAAGGAGCTCTACGGGGCCGAATACGTCTACCCGAGCCCGCGTCGTTACAAGGCCAAGAACGACTCCGCCCAGGAAGCCCACGAGGCCATCCGCCCCGCAGGAGATTCCTTCCGCACGCCCAAGGCTGTGCTGCCGCAGCTCTCAGCGGACGAGTTCAAGCTCTACGAGCTGATCTGGAAGCGCACGGTGGCCTCGCAGATGGCCGACGCCGTGGGCTCCACCGCCACGGTGAAGTTGGAGGGCAAGGCCTCGGACGAACGTGTGGCCGAATTCTCCGCGTCAGGAACCGTCATCACCTTCCGCGGCTTCATGGCGGCCTACGAGGAGGGTACGGACGCCGGGAAGAAAACCGACTCGGAGGATCAGCGCCGCCTGCCGCAGCTGGTTGAGGGCTCCGCCCTGAAGGCGGCGGAACTCACCGCGGCCGGTCACGACACCACCCCGCCTGCCCGTTACACCGAGGCCTCCATCGTGGCCGAGCTGGAGAAGCGGGAGCTCGGCCGCCCCTCCACGTTCGCCCCCACCATCTCCACGATCATGGACCGCGGCTACGTCACCAAACGCGGCGGTGCCCTGGTGCCCTCCTGGATCGCCTTCTCCGTGGTGCGACTGCTCGAGGAGCATTTCTCCCGGTACGTGGACTACGAGTTCACGGCCCGCATGGAGGACGACCTCGACGAGATCGCCCGCGGGAATCGCTCTCGGGATGCCTGGCTGAAGCACTTCTACTTCGGTGAGGACGGCTTCGAGGGGCTGAAGGACACCGTGGATGATCTCGGAGAGATCGACGCGCGCGCCATCAACTCCATCCCGGTGGCAGATGACATCACCCTGCGGGTGGGCAAGTTCGGCCCCTACCTCGAGGAAGCACTTCCGAAGGACGCACCTGAGGGGACCGCTCCCAAGCGCGCCAACGTGCCAGAGGACTTGGCTCCGGACGAACTCACCGCGGCGAAGGCCCGTGAACTCATGGACGCGTCTGTGCCCGGTGATCGCGAACTAGGTGTGCACCCGGAGACCGGTCGCACCATCGTGGCCAAGGACGGGCGCTACGGCCCCTACGTCACCGAAGTGGTGCCGGAGATGAACGAGGAGGAACTGCAGACCTACCTGGATTCCCTCCCCACCGAGTACTACAAGAACGGCAAACCCAAGCCCAAGAAGAAGCCCGCCAAGGTCAAACCCAAGACCGCCAGCCTGTTCAAGGGCATGGACCCCAACACGGTCACGCTCGAGGAGGCCCTCAAGCTCATGTCCCTGCCCCGAGTGGTGGGAACGGATACGGACGGGGCCGAGATCACCGCCGCCAACGGTCGCTTCGGGCCCTACCTGAAGAAGGGCACGGACTACCGTTCCCTTGGCTCGGAAGAGGAACTGTTCACCACCACGGAGGACCAGGCCAGGGCCGTGTACGCCCAGCCCAAGCAGCGCGGGCGCGGAGCGGCCAAGCCGCCGCTGGCGGAATTCGGTGAGGACCCCACGTCGGGCAAGCCCATCGTGGTGAAGGACGGTCGCTTCGGCCCCTACATCACCGATGGCACCACCAACATCACGGTGCCGCGCGGAACCGAAGTGGAGCAGCTGACCAAGGAACGTGCAGTGGAACTGCTGGCGGAGAAGCGTGCCAAGGGGCCCGCCAAGAAGCCCGCGGCATCGCGTGCCCGCAAACCCGCGGCCAAGAAACCGGCGGCCAAGAAACCCGCCGCGAAGAAGAAGTAGGGCTGGGGGAGAACCATGCGGCTCGGAGTGCTGGACATCGGTTCGAATACGGTGCACCTGCTGCTGGTGGAGGCCTACCCGGGCGCCCGCCCGGTGTCCTTCGCATCCCACAAGCGCCCCTTGTCGTTGGTACGTTTCCTCGACGAATCCGGAGCGGTCAACCCTCGCGGACGTAGGGAGCTGCTCAATTTCGTCGAGGAGGCGGTGGCCTTTGCCCACCGTCATGACGTCCAGGATCTCCTGGCCTTCTGTACCTCCGCGCTGCGCGGTGCAACCAACGGCGAGGAGATCATCCGGGAGGTGGAGGCCACCACCGGTGTGGGCCTGGAGGAGCTAACCGGTCAGCAGGAGGCCTCGCTGACCTACTTTGCGGTTCGTCGTTGGTTCGGATGGGACACCCGTGACCTGGCCGTCCTGGACATCGGCGGCGGGTCCTTCGAGATGGCCACAGGGCGCGACGAATTTCCCTCCGTGGCCGTGTCCGTTCCACTCGGCGCCGCCCGCCTGACCAAGGACCGGTTACCCGGTAACCCACCCAAACCCGCCGCGGTGGGGGAGCTCCGCGATTACGTGGCGGACACCCTGGAACCGGCCGTGAAGCAGATGCAGGACGAGCACCGCCCGGACATGGTGACGGCCACGTCCAAGACCTTCAGGTCGCTTGCACGGGTGGCAGGCGCCGCACCGTCCGGCAAGGGGCCCTACGTGGAACGACTCCTTCGGCTCCAGGATCTTCGGCTGTGGTCACGCAGGCTGGAGGCCCTGAGTTTCGAAGACCGTGCGGGACTGCCCGGCGTCTCGGAGATCCGTGCTCCTCAGCTGCTGGCCGGCGCCATCGTGGCCGAGACCGCCATGGAGAAGCTGGATATCGATCAGGTCCATATCTGTCCATGGGCGCTGCGTGAGGGCGTCATCCTTCATCGCTTCGACCGGTTGCTGCGCCAGGGCGCCGGGAGCGGCGACGACTACGTCGGCGTGGGTACCGTGGACACCCTTTCTCGTGAACTCACAGGGCTACCAGGAGATGCAGCATGAACGCCGTGAACCTGCCGGGCAACGAACCGCAGCCGCAACCCATCGATGTCTCGCTGTCCACCTCGTGCGCCTTTCCTCTGGGGCCGGACCATGCTTTCGCTCTGGCCTCGGACCTGGGCTACGACGGTGTGGAGGTGATGGTCACCGGCAACAGCCTGACGCAGGAAGAGGACTCCCTCTACGGATTCCAGCAGCGCTTCGGTCTGCCCGTGACAGCGATCCATGCCCCCACGCTGTTGTTGACCCAGCAGGTCTGGGGAGGCGTGTGGACCAAGATCCAGCGTTCGGCCCAACTGGCCCAGGCCGTGGGAGCCCACGTGGTCGTGGTGCATCCGCCCTTCCGGTGGCAAGGGAAATACTCCTCCGGATTCGAGGACGGAGTACGCCGCGCCAACGAGTACTACGGCGTCAAGATCGCCATCGAGAACATGTACCCGTGGCGTGCCAGGTCCAAGGCGGCCCAGATGTACGTGCCGCATTGGGATCCGCAGCTGATGGACTACCGCTACGTCACGTGGGATTTCTCGCATGCGGCGATTGACCGCGTCGATTCCCTGGCAGCCGTTCAGGCGCTGGGGGACAGGCTCACGCATGTGCACCTGTGCGACGGCGACAACAACGGCACGGACCAGCACCTGCAGCCCGGTCTCGGAACGCAGCCGGTGGCAGAGAGTCTGCGGTATCTGGCCGGTTCCGGTTGGAACGGCTCCGTGACGGTGGAAGTGACCACGCGTCAGTATCGGAAGATCCCGGGCGAGGTGGAAAGGGTGTTGGGGGAGACCCTGGAGTTCGCTCGGCGGAATCTGGCCCGCTGACCGGACTCTGAGAGTGCCCGACGGGCGGTGGCCACCGCCCGTCGGGCACTCGCGTGTGCCTCGCCCGCCGTGACACGCACGCTGTGCGCGCTTGAAGTTCCCCTGTGCTCCGGGCAAGACTGGAACACATGACTGCCACCATTGCCTTCCTCGGTTCCGGCAACATGAACGGAGCCATCCTTCGCGGCCTCTTGGCCGCCGGACACCCTGCCGACGCCATCCGCGCCACCACCCTGCTGACCTCGATCATCTCCTCCGCCGGCGAGGCCGGTCGCACCGCCCGCGCCGAGCG
>NZ_JALAGT010000034.1 GCF_022712295.1 Galactobacter sp. | reverse complement strand
GCCCAACCCTGCCGCCAAAGCGGCAAACACCGAGGCGGCAAACACCGAGTCGACGAACGAAACCGACCCGAGCCCCGCCGTCGGGCAGGACCACGAGCGGGTGGCCCGCCTGCGGGCCCACTACGCTCCGCTTCTCGAGCGGATCCGCGAGGGTGCCGCGCGTCGGGACCAGACCCGGGAGCTGCCGCGCCAGGAGATCCGCGACCTGGCTGCGGCCGGATTCGGGGCTCTGCGCGTGCCCCAGGAATACGGGGGCGAGGGGCTCACCGTTCCGGAGTTCTTCGAACTGGTCACCGACCTCGCCGCCGCGGACTCCAATCTGGCCCAGGCGCTGCGTGGTCACTTCGCGCTCGTGGAGGACCGTCTTCTGGCGCCCCTCGGCGCCTCCCGCGATCGTTGGTTGCGGCGCTTCGTCGCCGGGGAGATCGCGGGCAACGCGTGGACCGAGGTCGGCTCCACGCAGTTGGGCGGCGTCAACACCGTCGTCACGCGCCACGAGGACGGGACCGCGACGGTGACGGGGGAGAAGTACTACTCGACGGGCTCCATCTTTGCCGACTGGATCGACGTCTGGTCCAGGGACGCGGCCACGGGTGAGGACGTGATCTCGCTGGTGTCCACGCGGCAGGACGCCGTGGAGCTCAGCGACGACTGGACGGGGTTCGGGCAACGCACCACCGGCACAGGCACCACGGTCTTCCGTGCAGCGAAGGTGGAGGAAGTGGTCCCCGTGACCGAGCGCTTCCGTTATCAGACCGCCCTGTATCAGCAGGTTCTGCTCTCGGTCCTGGCCGGGGTGGCTCGCGCCGCGTCGCGCGATGTCGGCGCCGTCCTGGCCGCCCGCAAGCGCGGATATTCGCACGGTAACGCCGAGGAGACCTCGCGTGATCCGCAGTTGCTCGCCGTGGTCGGTGAGGTGGACTCCGCCGCGTTCGCTGCCGCCGCCGTCTCGGCGCGCGCGGCGGAGGCGCTGCAGGGTGCCTACGACGCCGGGGTCGCGCTGCGCGCCGCCCAGGATTCGGTGCCCGACGGCGAGGATGTTGCCTTGCGGACCGAGGCTCTGCGAGTGGCCGACGACGCCGCGGTGGACCGCGCGGAACTCGCCACAGCACAGGGGCAGGTGGCGTTGTCCACCTCGGTCCCTGCCGCGGTCACTCGCCTGTTCGACGCCTTGGGTGCCTCGGCAACGGACACCGGGACGGATCTGGACCGGCACTGGCGCAATGCCCGCACGGCGGCCAGCCACAATCCGTGGGTCTACAAGGCGCGCATCGTGGGTGAACACGTGGTCCACGGAGAGGCTCCGGTCAGGCTGTGGTCGGTAGGAAAGACGTCCGCAGCGTCTTCGGCAGTGTGACGAAGCATACTTAGCACTCTCACAGGAGACGATCCGAGGAGGCGGATCCCCGGAATTCCGGGGATCCGCCTCCTCGGACTGTGACGTGGTCGGCATGAACTGATACCGATGTCGAAACCCAAGGGTTGCCAGAGTCGTGATCATTTCGTTACCGTCGTTGAGTCACGTTTCGATAACGACTCCCGAACGGCCAAAAGTCGGGACGAGTCGGAACACGAGGACGATCGGCCTCATCCCGTTCGCGTTTCGTCCTCTACCCACGGATCCTCGATGATCGCGTATGAACGGGCAGCCACGTGCTGGAGGCGACGCATGGAGAACGTTGACCATCATGAAGAACACCAAGCTTCGCCGCACCGGCCTCGCCGGCGGCACCGCAGTCCTCGCACTGGCCGCTGGTAGCGCCCTCGCCGCAGCTCCCGCTAGCGCAGCACCCGCACCCTCCACCAACTGGGACGCCGTCGCTCAGTGCGAGTCCGGTGGAAACTGGTCCATCAACACCGGCAACGGCTACTCCGGTGGCCTGCAGTTCACGCAGAGCACCTGGGCCGCCAACGGCGGCAAGGGCTCCGCTCACAATGCCTCCAAGGCTGAGCAGATCCGCGTTGCAGAGAGCGTGAAGCGCACCCAGGGCATGGGCGCATGGCCCACCTGTGGCGCTCGCGGCGGCTCCTCGGCAACCGTCAAGCAGGCTCCGGTCCAGAAGAAGGCCACCACCAACTACACCACCCAGAAGGTGCAGCGCACCGCTCAGCAGACCCCGGTCCAGCAGCAGCGCACCGTGCAGCAGGCTCCGGTCCAGCAGGCTCCTGTGCAGCAGCAGTCCGCCGCCAAGCACGTGGCTCCTGCCGCTGCCCCCGCGGTGCAGAAGACCGACGCCAAGGGCTCCGGCAAGTTCGTCACCGTGAAGTCGGGCGACACCCTGGCCAAGATCGCGCAGAACAACAAGGTCTCCAACTGGATCGACCTGTACTCGGTCAACGCCGACGAGGTCTCCAACCCCGACCTGATCCTGGTGGGCCAGAAGCTGGAGCTTCCCGCCAAGTGAACCCGAGGTGTTGCAGCGCTTGAGCGCTGAGGCATCTTTCAGCGGCCCCTGGTCAACCTCCGTGAGGAGGTTGACCAGGGGCCGCTGCTTTGTCCGGTCGCGCAGCTAGGGTGGGTCCATGCGTATCGAGAACTCCATCGCCATCGTCACGGGCGGAGCCTCCGGGCTCGGCCTGGCAACCGTCACGGCCCTCGTGGAACGCGGGGCCGAGGTCTTCGTCCTCGACCTCGACTCCGATCGGGCGCGGGACATGGTCGCCACCCTGGGTAAGCGTGCCCACCTGATCCCCACTGATGTTCGGGACGAGGCCGCCGTGCAGGCCGCCGTGGATACAGCGGCGGCCGCGGGGGACCTCAGGATCTGCGTGAACTGTGCGGGCGTGGGGACGCCTGGCAAGCTCGTGGGCCGCGATGGCGCACTCCCGCTTGAGCAGTTCATGCGGGTGGTCGGTATCAACCTCGGCGGCACGGTGAACGTCATGGCCAAGGCCGCGGAGGCCATGCAACGGGTGGATGCGGACGGTGAGGAACGCGGAGTCATCATCAACACCGCATCGGTCGCGGCGTTCGACGGGCAGATCGGCCAGATCGCCTACGCCGCATCCAAGGGCGGGGTTGCGGCGGTCACCCTCCCCGCGGCGCGAGAGCTGGCTCGTCACCTGATCCGTGTGGTCACCATCGCGCCAGGCACCTTCGAGACGCCCATGATGGCGTCCCTGCCGGAGGCCGCGCGTGAATCCTTGGGCGCGCAGGTGCCGCACCCGTCTCGGCTCGGTCGTCCCGACGAGTACGCCAACTTCGTCCTGGCGATCCTGGACAACCCGATGCTCAACGGTGAAGTGGTGAGGCTGGACGGCGCCATCAGGATGGCGCCCAAGTAAACCGCGCCGAAATCAACCGTGCCCAAGTCAACCGGTTGGCGCCGGCCGGCCCCGGTCAGGCGGCCGGGCCCTCGATGAGGGAACCCAGGAATTCCGGCGTCACCACGGTGAGGTCACGGACCAGGTGCAGGCCATCCCGCTCCGGGACGGGCACATGCAAGGGGATGCCCACGGTTCTCAACCCGGCCGTCAGCGATGACGTGGTTCCGGGGATCGAGTCCTCGAGCGCCACGGAGTGCGCCGCATCTATCGGTGCCTCGGGGGTTCCGTGCGCTGAATCCAGTAGCGCCAACCCCATCAGGTACGGCTCGGGGTCGGGTTTGCCCTTCTCCACTCGCTCGCCGGTCACGCGAATGCTGAACGGATCGAAGCCCAGGTTCTCCACCACCGCATCGGCCATGGGCATCTCGCTCATGGTCACGAGCGCCTGCGGGACTCCGGCCTCGTGCAGCGCCCGCAGGAGGTCCTTGGCCCCCGGACGCCAGGAGATCTCGGTGGCCATACGCGCAACCACGTCCCCGATGAGGGTGTCGATGATCTGTCGTACCGATAGTCGCAGCCCGCGGGAGCGCAGCAGCTCCGCGGAATCCGGAAGGGCATTGCCGACCATCAGCATGGCGTCTTCATGAGTCCACGGCAGGCCGTGATCCTCCATGATCCTGGATTCGGCGTCCATCCAGAGCGGCTCGGAGTCCACGAGGGTTCCGTCGAGGTCCCAGAGCACTGCGCGGGGCAGCCGGGATCCGGAATGAAGCGTCGATGGCATGAGTACGGCTCCTACGATGACGAGGGCGGGAACGGTTTCGAGTCTACGGCCAACCCGTGCAGCGCCCACCCAGGCCGGCCACGTAGCATCGATCCACATGGTCCGGAAACGACGTGGTGTTCGATGCTGGCGGTCTCTGCTGCCTGCCGTGCTCGGCCTGGCGGCCGTGTCGGTGGCCGCCTTGGCGGCCTGTTCCCAGGGTTCAACGGCGGGTCCCGGCTCCGCGGCCCCCTCGGCTCCCGAGGCGAGTCCGGGCACCCAAGGCGCCGAGGAACCGTCGGGCACTGCGGCGTCGGAGCGGGACGAGGCCGAGCGTCGGGTGCAGAAGATGACCACGAAGCAGAAGGCCGGTCAGGTCATCATGGCCGACGTCCCCGTGGGACTGGGGCAACCGGGCGTACAGGATCGGGCCAGGCAACTCGGATCCTTGGAGATCGGCAACGTGTTCCTGTCCGGGCGAAGTGCGGCCGGGGTGGAGGAGATCCGCCGGCTCACCGCCACTGTGCGTGGCTCCATCGAGACGTCAGGTCTCACGCCCTGGATCGCCGTGGACCAGGAGGGTGCCAGCGTGCAGACCCTGACGGGGAACGGTTTCTCTCGGATGCCCAACGCGCTGACGCAGGGCGGATGGCCCACGCAGCGGTTGCGGGACCAGGCCGGGACCTGGGGTCAACAGCTGGCCGCGGCCGGTGTGAACATGAATCTGGCCCCGATCGCGGACACGGTCCCGGAAGGTACCGCGGCCGCCAACCCGCCCATCGGCTATTTCTCCCGTCAGTACGGATCGACGCCGGACGCGGTGGCGCAATCCTCTGCGGCCTTCGCCAAGGGAATGCAGGAGGCCGGCGTGGCTCCGGTGCTCAAACATTTCCCCGGGCTCGGGTTGGTGCATCAGAACACCGACACCACTGCGGGCGTGACGGACGCGGAGACCGGCGAGGGCAGCGACCAACTGCAACCGTTCGTGCAACAGATCGACGACGGTGCGCCGTGGATCATGGTGTCCTCGGCGATCTACCCTCGGCTGGATCCGGATGCCCCTGCGACCTTCTCGGAACCGGTATTGAGTGCGTTGCTGAAGGACGATCTCGGCTTCGATGGTGCCGTGATCTCCGATGACCTGTGCTCGGCGCGAGCGGTTCGTTCGATCCCGCTCCACGAGAGGGCTCAACGTTTCTTCAAGGCAGGTGGGGATCTCTTCCTGTGTGGGGGTGGGGCGCCTCCGTCCCAGGTCCGGGAGCTCTCCGAAGGCATCGCGAAGGCGGCCGAGTCCGATCCCGACATGGAGAAGGCGTTGGATCGTGCAGCGGCCACCGTGGTGGAGAGCAAGCTGCGTCATCGATCGGAGGTCACTGCCCTAGACTGATAGCAGAAATGTTCTACGGCCACTGGGTGGCTGAAGCGTAGTGAAGCGGAGCGGGGTGAGCGAGCATGGCAGCGCGATCGGCGGACCATGCGCATGGCGGACGTGCCGCACCGGGAGCCGATCGCCATGACGCGGGTGGGGGCCCCGACCGCTACGGAGCGGCCTGGTCGGTCGGTGAAGGCGGTGCAGGGACCGGTACCCCGACGCAGGCCCAGGGCTTCCCGTCCCCGGCCCAGGACTACTTCCATGGTGGTTTGGATCTGAATCGGCTGCTGGTCAGGGACCGCGCCTCCACCTTCATCATGCGGGTCTCCGGCGACGCGATGGCTCCGGGCGGCATGTCCAACGGGGATGAGATCATCGTGGACCGTGCGCTGTCTCCCCGGGACCGAAGCGTGGTCGTGGTGGTGCTGGACGGCGAACTCACCTTGCGGCGTTGGTATCAACGCGAGCATCTCGGCCGAACCCAGGTGCTGTTGGCAACGGATGACGCAACGCGATCCCATCGCGTGGGTCCGGACACCGATCTTGTGGTCTGGGGCGTCGTGACGAGGTGTCTGCATCATGTCTGAGACCGATCATGTCTGAGGGCAACGATGTCTGAGCTGGTGGGCCGCGCCGAGGACTGGCAGCTGGAGCATGTCCACCGCGATCCAGCCGCGGATCCGGAGGCGGGAGTGCGCCGTGAACGCACCGCTCTGGTGGACGTGAACAACTTCTATGTCTCCTGCGAGCGTGCCTTCGACCCCACTTTGCTCAATCGCCCGGTCGTGGTGCTCTCCAACAACGACGGCTGCGTGGTGGCGCGGTCGGAGGAGGCCAAGGCGCTCGGTATCGCGACCGGGACGCCGTGGTTCAAGCTCGCGCCGTCGGCAGACCGATTCCGCCTGGCAGCGCGCAGCTCCAACTACGAGCTCTATGGGGACATGTCCGCCCGCGTGATGAACCCTCGCATGTTGCAGTGAATGCAACTGTCCGTGCTTGCAATCGATACCTATTCGGCTCCTTCGGTGTCGAAGTGTTCCGACCATAACAGCGTGATCTCGCGGATGCGGAGATCTGGGTTGACACAGTGATGCACTGT
>NZ_JALAGT010000033.1 GCF_022712295.1 Galactobacter sp. | reverse complement strand
GTCCCACGCAGAGCGAACACGGCGATGATCACCACACCAGCCGCGGCGATGAGCCCCTCCGACCCGTCCAAGTCCGGCCAGGCGGCCACCACGTAATGTGCGGCCGCGGACATCGACACCGCCACGGTGAGGGCCAGGTCGAGAAGCAGCGCGGACCCGACCACCACACCCGACACCGGGCCCAGGTTCTGCCGCGCGATCTGGTAGTCGCCGCGGCCGTCGGGATAGGCGCGCACACTGATGCGGTAGCAGGCAACCAGCAACAACAGCACAGCCGCCACGGCCAACCCCACCCAAGGCCCGAGCTGGATCCCGGTCAGCCCGGCCACCGCCAGCGTCAGCAGGATCTCGTCCGGGAAGTAGGCCAAGGAGGACAGTGCGGACGTGGACTGCGCGGGGACGGCGGCACGAAGGCGTAGCGGACGGGGGCGACGACGCCCCGTGGCTTCGGGGCGTCCCACCAAGATGCGTTTCAGGGCCTCCAGGAACGAGAGCACCGCTCAAGCTTAGGGCTTCCGACGCTGCCATGCCGTTCGCCGTGCAAGACTTGAATCAAGAGGGAGGGCTCCGCAGCGCCGTTCAGGGCGCCGAACCCGGCCAGAGCCCGGTGACTTGGAGGAGGATCATGGCCCATTTCGTGATCATGGGTTGCGGCAGGGTCGGCGCCACGCTGGCTCACACCCTGATGCAGGACGGGCACTCTGTGGCGATCATCGATCGTGATGCCTCGGCCTTCCGCCGGCTCTCGACCGACTTCGACGGCCTCACCGTCACCGGTGTCGGTTTCGACCGGGACACCCTGCTCCAGGCCGGGATCGAGGACGCCTACGCCTTCGCCGCCGTGTCCAGCGGAGACAACTCCAACATCCTCGCCACCCGCATAGCCCGTGAGGTCTTCCACGTGGAGCATGTGGTGGCCCGCATCTACGATCCCGGCCGCGCTGAGGTGTATCAGCGTCTCGGGGTGCCCACGGTGGCCTCGGTGCGCTGGAGTGCCGATCAGGTGCTGCGTCGGATCCTCCCTGAACACACGCTCTCGGGCGACTTCAGGGAAGCGTCCGGCCGCTTGGTGCTGCGAGAGCTCCCCAACGCGGAGTCCTGGTACGGCTCCACCATCGCCGGTCTGGAGGAGGCCGCTGGAGTCCGGATCGCGTACGTGACCCGTTTCGGCGAGGGGATCCTCCCCACCCCGGAGACCCGCTATCAGCGCGGAGACGTGCTGCACGCCATGGTGGCAGTGAAACGGATCGAGGCAGTGGACCGGATCCTGGCGCACACCCCCGAATGGGCTGCACGGCAGCTGGCGGAGCAGGAGGATCTGGGGCGGCCGGACGAATCGACCGCGCCCGGCGCGACGGAGAAGGAGAAGCGGTCATGAAGGTCATGATCATCGGAGGCGGGGCCGTCGGCCTGTCCATCGCGGAGGAGCTTCTACGCCATGGGCACCATGTGGACGTGATCGACGAACACGAGCCTCCGGGCAAATGGTCCCAGGACCAGGACGGTTCCTGGTGGGTGGGCGACGCCTGTGAGCTGAGCACCATGCAGCGGGCAGGGGTGGAACACGCCGACGTCGTGGTGTCGGCGACCGGTGACGACAAGGCCAACCTCGTGGCCTCGCTGCTGGCCCGCACCGAATTCGGGGTACCCCGCACGGTGGGGCGAGTCAACAATCCGAAGAACGACTGGATGTTCGACGCCGCCTGGGGAGTCGACGTCGCCGTCTCCACCCCACGCCTCATGACGGCCCTCGTGGAGGAGGCGGTCGAGGTCGGGAACCTGGTGCGGCTGCTGACCCTGCGCACCGGTGAGACCACCTTGGTGGCCTACACCGTCCCGCACGACGGGGCCGAGGTGGGCCGCTTGATGGGGACCTTCGCCTGGCCGCAGGACGTGATCCCCGTGGCCGTTCTTCGAGACGAGATCCCCTTCGCTCCCAGCCCTGACGACGTCTTCGAGGGCGGGGACGAGATCTTCTTCCTCACCCCGCTGGCAGCGGAACAGGAGCTACGTCAGTTGCTCTCGCGCTGATCCCCTTCGGGGGGTGTGGCTTCCTCGCCGGCTTGCGGCTGCCGAGGCAGTGGCTGGTGGTCCACGGTGCGCGGCCTGGTCAGCATCCACGCCAGCGCGATCGCACCGATGTAGAGCGGGGTACCCATCACCAACCGCGCGGTGCCGAGGGCCGTGACCTCGTCCGCCCAGTACAGGGGCAGCTGCACGGCCAGGCGCAGGACGAAGACGCCCACCACGAACCACGTCGCAACGGAATAGGCGCGCATCCGGCGAGGATCCTTGCGCCAGGCGGTCTCCTCGCCCCGTAGTACACCGAAGATCACACCGATCAGCGGCCACTTGGCGAACGCGGAGGCGGCCATCCCCAGGATGTAGGCGGCATTGATCCAGAAGCCGGGGACGTAGTAGTCCTTGGCGTGGCCCCCGACTCTGGCGAAGATGGCGCAGATGATGATCCCGATCAGACCCGAGATGGCGGGAACCACGTTCTGCTTGGTCACGAGCCTGGCCACGAAGGCCACCACGGCCACCGCGACGGAGGCGATCAAGGACGGGTTCAGCGACTGCGTGCCGATATAGACGCCCAGGAACACGAGGCCCGGGGCCAGCGCCTCGATCAATCCGCGAATGCCCCCGACGGAGGCGAGCACATCGATGTTGCCCTCGTCGTTGCGGCGCAGCCCGGATCCTCCGGCAATGCGCTGGGCCAGCTCGTCAGCGTCCTGCCCCCTCGGCTCCTCCGGGGTTGCCTGACTCATGCTTCCTCCTGCTCCACGGCCACGATCTCGTACCGAGGATCATGCATCGTCGCTTCACCATGCATCCTGGTGAGCATTCCTGTGACTTTCAGCCACACGCCTTGCTTGACACCCGGTACGGCTCGTTGTCCCAACCAGGCCAGTTCCACCCTGGGCCGGGGGTGCGCGGACCCCGGGCCTGCAAGATCCGGGACCAGTCCGGCGCGGAACACCTCGGCCGCTCCCGAGGCCGGATACGTCACGGATTCGACGTATCCGGTCAGCTCCACCCGGCCACGGGCTGGGAGCGAGGCGAAGTCCCCGGGCTGCCCCGGTCCTGCTTTCACCGGGTCTCGGTCATTTCGGGGCCGCGTTCCGGCCGCCCCTCGCCGTCGGAGCCCTGCTCCGGCGCGGCTGCGGCCTGTTCCGGGACATGCAGGGGAAGCAACTCCGTGGGAGGCATCGGCACGGAGCCGCGGTCGACCACCACGGCAGCCAGCAGGTCCTCCAGCGCCTTGGCTGCCTCTTCATTGATCGCGGCCTGGCCCGCGAACACCGCGCGCAGGAACCAGCGGGGGCCGTCGATCCCCACGAAACGGGCGATCATGACACCCTGACTGCCGTCCGGGCCGGTGGCGGGCACCCTCGCCAGCAATTCATCGCCGAACCGGCCGTCGCGGCGGTCGGTGCGGCCACCCTGGGATGTGACGGACTCATCGATCTGAGCCGAGATCCCCGGCCAGAGCGCCTCCGATTTGGAGGCTGAGAAGGCCTGGATCTGCACCCGTGATCCGTCCAGTTCCAACGCCACGGCGACAATGGCCTGGGAACCCTGCTCCACCTCGAGGTTCAGATTCATGCCGGCCACGGGCTTGATCTTCAGCGAACCGAGGTCGATCAGGGAATCGTCCTCCTCGACCTCGGAGGCGTCCCATGGGCCGTCCTTGCGTTCCGACTTCCCGTCCACCCCACCTGCGGCTCGACGCCCGCTCTCGGCATCCGTCTGCTCGGCGTCCGCCTGGGCGAGATCCTCCTGTGGGGTGTTCTCAGCTTCCTCGACCTGCGCCTGCTTCTTCTTACGTCCGAACATGTCTTACCTTTTGCTTCCTTGATTGCCGCTGGAGTGTGCTGCGAATCCCCCGGTGGACCCGAACCCTTGGGCGCCCCGCTCGGTGGGATCCAGCTCCGAGACCTCTACGAATCCGGCGTGTTCCACGCGTTGGATCACCAGCTGGGCGATTCTGTCCCCCCTGCTGAAGGACACGCTATGGTCCGTGTCGGTATTGAGCAGGGTGACCTTGATCTCACCACGGTATCCGGAGTCCACCGTGCCCGGCGCGTTGACGACGGTGATGCCGTGCCGAACCGCCAGCCCCGACCGAGGATGGACCAAACCCACGAAACCCAGTGGCAGGGCGATGGCGATCCCCGTGGGCACCAGGCGGCGTTGCCCCGGTGCCAAGGCGAAATCCTCGGTGGTGCACAGGTCGGCACCGGCGTCACCCTCCATGGCGTACGACGGAACCGGGATCCCCTGGTCCAACCGCAGCACCTGGATCACAGGATCCTGCGTTTGCGCGTCCTCGGTTCGAGTCACGTTTGTCCCTCCCACTCAACTTGGTCCCATCATGTTGCTGTCCCGCCGCCCCACTCTATCCGCCCGAAGCTCCACCGAGGGGACCTCTGCGCCGTCCTACGCGACTAGAATGGACAGCATGCCGGAGACCTCCATCCCCCTGAATTATCACGAGAAGCTGCGTTCACCCTGGTGGCTGTGGGTGACCGTCGCTGCACTCAGTTTCGCGATCGGCTTGTCCCTGTCACCCACCAACGTGGCCCTGTTCATCATCTTGGCGGTGGTTGCCTTGATCATCGGATCGGTCCTCCTTGTGGTCTCCGCCCCTGCCATCGTGATCACCGATTCCACGCTGAACGTTGGGCGAGCCACCATCGAGCGTGAGTTCCTCGGAGAGGTCACCGGTTACCGCGGCGAGGATGCCCGTTACGAACGTGGACGCGGGCTCAACGGCTTGGCCTTCATGTGTTTCAGGGGGTGGGTGGATCCCGTGGTGAAGGTGGAGATCACCGATGATCGGGACGAGACGCCCTACTGGCTCTTCTCCACGCGTAACCCTGAGAAGGTGATCCGGGCTCTGGGCGGGAGGATGCACACCTCCGACCTGACTCCCGGCACCACCATCACGGCGGAAAGCGAACCTGCCGCCGCAGACCGTAACCCGTCCACCGAAGAGGGGTCCCGGGACGCCTGAACCTCCTATCGGAGAACGAACAAGGGCCCTGCATCGCACTAGCGATGCAGGGCCCTGACGCATTCTACGAACGGGTGCGTGGGTCTCAGCCCTCGCAGTCCTTGCAGTAGTACAGGCCGTCACGCTGGACCGCGACCTGGGAGCGGTGCCGCACCAGGAAGCAGGAAGCACACGTGAACTCATCGGACTGAGCCGGCAGCACGGTGACCTGAAGTTCCTCATTGGACAGGTCGGCGCCGGGCAGCTCGAAGCCTTCTGCAGCCTCTGCCTCGTCCTCGTCGACAACGGCTGACTGGGAGTCGTTCCGGCGGCCCTTCAGCTCCTCGATAGAGTCCTCGCGGTTCTCTTCTTCGTTCTTGCGGGGCGCGTCGTAATCGGTGGCCACTTCATCCCTCTCACTGGTTGCCGGTTACGGGTCTTCTTCTACATTTGTCCGTACCGTCCGGCAGTACGCGTCACGGACACGTCGCACAGATCTAACACCACATACGCCAATTCCACAAACCCCGTTCACCAGCAGACGAAACACCAGCGTCTTCAGCTACGTGGGAAACACCACACTCACCCACTCGGCTGCCGCGCCACACGGCCCAAAATGCACGCTGGAACCCGCTCGCGATGCGAGAATCGACCTTGTTCCCTCGGTTGCAGTGAAGACGGCTTGTTCACGTGACACAATTCATGTTCACCAAGCCGCCAACTTTGCCTGCCGAGGACAACGGAACCCGTGACCCACCTGCACCGACGGAAGGCACCTGAATGGAACACGTCGAGTTGTTGCGCGTCCACACGTCCGGCACCGACCTGGTCCTGCGTACGCCCGCTGGCGAGGAGTACCTCCTTGCCCTGGACGCGGCCTTGCGACGTAGCGTGCGGATGCCTCAGCCCCGCGCCGCATCACAAGCAGCCGTCCCCGCCACGACCGTGCCGCTGTCCCCCCGGCAGATCCAGGCACGCATCCGTGCCGGAGAGTCGGCCGCTCAGGTGGCGGCCGAGTCCGGGACGGACCTTGACCACGTGTTGCGTTACGAGGGCCCAGTCCTGGCGGAACGCAACTACATCGCCTCCCGCGCCCGTGACGTGGAGGTGTCCGGCCCGTTGAGCAACGAGGGGTACCGCGCCGCCTTCGGCGACGAGTCAGCCACCCTCGGCGACATGGTGCACACCCGCTTGCGTTCCTTCGGCGTGGAGCCGGAGACGCTGACCTGGGACGCATGGAAACTCGATTCGGGGACCTGGCGCATCGTGGCCCGCTTCACGCTGCCGGACTCCGCCGCCGACCTCGGCGAACAGCCGCCGGCCGAATGGACCTTCCATCCAGGGCGCAAACATCTGGAGAATGCCAACCGCTGGGCACAGGTGCTCTCCGAATGGGAGCCATGGGACGTCCTGCCCTCACAACGTCGGCTGGTCCCCGTGGCCCCCCATCCCGAATCCGAGGACAGCACGCCGGATCCGGTTCCAGCGCTGCGTCCTCAGGAGCGGCCCGAAGCCACGTCTGCCCCATCCGCCTCGGGACCCTCCGCCTCGGGACCGTCCGCCGCCGAACCCGAGGACGATCTGCTTGAGGTGCTCTCTCGTCGTCGCGGTACCCGCAGCGGAGAGGAACCTGAGGACGACGCAGCCCTGGCGCGCATCCTGGATCGCACCCGTCATGAATCGGACGAATCCGCTCCGACCGACTCCGATGAGCCGCACGAGACGCGCGCGGACGGACGGGAGGAACCCGAGCCCCACCCGTCGGCCTGGCCCCCGCTACGCCGTGTTCCCGATCCGATTCCCGCCACCACGGAAACGGACGAGTCCAAGAACGCCAAGAAGCGCCGTGCACAGGTGCCGAGTTGGGATGAGATCGTGTTCGGGCGTTCCGCTCGTGGCGAGGACGACGACGCGGAGGACTGAGAGCCCCCGAAGGCCATCTACAGGGTCGACCGCAGCAGGGTCGGCCGCAACAGGGTCGAGGGGATCAGGGCCGAAGGGATCAGGGCCGAGCCAGGAACACCAAGGGAATCTTCCGTTCCGCCTTGGTGAGCGAACCGTGCTGTCCCACCATGTCGAAGGCCTTGGGTAGCGAGCGTCGTGAGTCGTAGAAGGCGACGTCGGCATGCGCGGCGATGATCAGGTCTCCGATCCGTTCCGGAACTCCGGCGCGCGGTGCCGGACCGAACCAACCCAGGTCAAGGGCCTCCTGGCGTGTGACGATCCACGCCTCGTTGCCGTGTAGGCCCTCCCAGGCCTGGCGCGTGGCCGTGCGCTGAGCGTCCGAGGCGTCTGGCGAGAAGTGCAGTTGCACGCCGCGCGGCTCGCCCGCCGTGAACTCCACGCCGTCCAGCAGGGCCGGATCCTCGGAGGCATAGTCCAGGCGGGCGCTGCGGGGAACGTCCACCATGCCGTGATCGGCGCTCACCAGGACCAACGTGTCTGAGTCGACACCGGCTGCCAGGCGACGCATGCAGGAATCCAGTTCCTCCAGTGTCGCCAGCCATTTGGGAGAATTCACCCCGTGGGAGTGCCCCACCTTGTCCAGGTCGTCCCAGTAGAGGTAGACCAATCCGCGTTTGCTCTTGCGGAGGGCGTCCAGGGTCAGCTTGACCCTCGTCTCCGCGTTGGCTGCCGCCACGAAGCGCCCGCCTCGCAGCGACGCGCGGGTCAGCGCGGAGGACCTGAACTTGTCACGTGAGACGGTGGTGACCTCCACACCGTGCGCAGGCAACTGCTCGAACAGGGTCGGCACGGGCTGCCAGGCCTCCGGGTCAAGGTCCTTGGGCCATGACCCCAGTTGATTGACCACGCGTCGTCTGACCGGGTCGAAGGCGTCATAGCCCACGATGCCGTGGACCGATGGGGAGGTGCCCGTCGCCAGGGACGTCAGTGCTGCAGCCGTGGTGGACGGGAACACGGTATCCAGGACCTTGGACCCGGCCGTGGCCGAGGCCGACTTCAGGGTAGGCGCGTAGGACGAGTGGCGTTTCAGCAGGGTGGAACCCAGCCCGTCCACGAGGACCACCACGGCCTTCTTGGCCCGAGGCACGCCGACCACATCGGTGTATCCGTCCACGCCCAAGGCCGCAGCGACGGAGGGCATGAGATCTGCCAGTGAGGAGCTGCCGTACGCAGGTGGGTGCGGCAGCCCGAGCTCAGCGATGATCGCCCCTCGAGGAACGCACCAGGCCTCGCCGTCCCTGGTGTTCCTGTCGCCCCGCTGCGGTATCGCGTGGCTGGGCCGCGCATGCCGTTGCCGCACGCAAGCGCTTGGCGAAGGCACGGGCCTGCGTCAGCCGGTCCCGTCCGTCCGCGTCCGCAGAGACCCGTACCAGCAGATCCTCACGGACACTCTGGCCGGTGAAGCCGTGGTCTGCGTCGCACTGCGGGTCGTTACAGGCCGCTGAATACACGTCCAGGCGCTGGCCGCCAGACCAGGCGACGCCGAGCGTCAGCTCGCGTGGGCCGCTGCCTGCAACGTAACGGTCCGGCTCGGGGTACACGGAGGAGATGACCACGGAATCCACTCGGGCCAGGGAGACGGTTTCTGCGGAGACGTTGGCACGGCCGGTGCCGCCCTCCGGATCCTGATCGTCCACGTGCAGGATCACCAGGTCGTGGGAGGTCAGCACCAGGACCGTGAGGTGGCGATGCACCTCGGCACGGTCCACGTGGGTCTCCATCTGCACCAAGTGGGAGACAACGGTTGCCTCTGCGAGTTCTTCTGCGACGAGATCCGTGACCAGATGCGGGTAGAACCCGGTCAGGGACAGATCGGCGTCAAGTGCGGCACGGGAGTCCGCTGCGTGTTCAGCCATACGCCCAGTCTATCGGCGTTCGCCCACTGGCGCGTGTGGCACCGGGGACCGCCGCCGGGACAACGGGTCAGGACTGGCTCCTGTTGCGCCCGGGCAACGACATGGCCCGGCGAGCGGAATCGGTGCGCTGCACCGGATTACCCACCCGAACGTCTGCGGACAGAACATGGATGCCGTCGCGTGAGACCAGGACCGGGTTGAACTCGATCATGGCCACCTGCGGCAGGTCGTCCTTCAGCCGACCGATCCTGGTCAGCAGGTCTTCCAGCGCCTCGGTGTCCAGTGGCGGCAGCCCCTCGTATCCGAAGAGTTTCGCGGCCGCGCGTGGCTCCCTGATCATGTCGTGGACCACGCCCGGCGAGAACGGTGCGGCGGCGTGCGCCCAGTCGTCCAGCAGATTCACGGCGTCGCCTGTGAGCCCGAAGGACACCAAGGGCCCCATCAGCGGATCCTCCAAGGCCCGCACCAGGCAACCCTGGCCGGCCGGGGACATGGCCTGGACCTCCAGATGCACGTCCCCGTAGTCGGAGAGCACCTGCCTCATGGACTCGATGTCGTGGCGCAGGGCCTCCTCCGAGTTGATGTTCAGTCTCACCCCGCCAAGGTCCAGCCGGTGGCTGAGCATCTCGTCCGTGGTCTTCAGTGCCACCGGATAGCCCACCTCGGCGGCCGCGGCGAGCGCCTCGTCCACGGTGGTGAAGCCGACGGAGCGGTTGACCCGTACGCCGTAGCAGCCCAGCAGTTCAGCGGCCTCGTCCTGACCCAGGCGTTTCAGACCGGTGCCGGCCCATCCTTCCGTGTAGCCGTCCACGAGGGTGCGGGCGCGGTCACGATCGATGCCCTCTGGTTCGGTGAGTTCCCCGGGGTCCTGTTCAAGCCAGCGGCGGTAGATCACGGCAAGGTTCAGCGCGTTCATGCACGCTGTGAGGTTGGGGTAGCAGGGCAGCCCCTCGACGATGCCGGTCACTGGGGCGTCCTGCCCCATGTGGCCGGCGAAGCAGCCGAGCACGGTGGTGTCGCCGGAGGCGGCCACCACGGTGGCGGCCAGGTCGTGTCCGCTGGCCCCGGGGACCGGGAGGAGGACCACCACGATGGCGTCGACGTCCGCGCGGGCCGAGGCGCTCGCCACGGCCTCGGAGAGGCCGGGTACGGCGCGGTGTCCGGTGTGGGCCGCCAGGTCCGGGAGGCCGTCGGGCACTGAATCCGGTGTGGCTAGGGGGTCGAGGTCATCCACCACGAGCGTCACCGACAGGTCCCGGGCCATGGCGTGTTCCGCGACCACGGAGGCCAGCGAATCGGAATTGGACAGCACCGCGACCCGCGGCCCGCCCGGCAGGGGCTGGGAGAGCAACAGCTGGGAGACGTCGGCCAGGGACTCCTGGCTCTTGACCTGGATCACGCCGGACTGCCGCAGCATGGCGGAGACGGCGCCGGCCGGCGCCTGGGTGGTACGGGCGTCGTGACCGGGAGGCAGCCGCAAGCCCATGTAGTCGGACTTCGCGACCACCACCGGCTTGGCACGGGAGAGCCTGCGGGCAATCCGGGAGAACTTCCTGGGGTTACCGAAGCTCTCCAGGTACATGCCCACCACCTTCGTGGCCGGGTCGTCCTCGAAGTACTGCATCAGGTCGTTGCCGGAGACGTCGGCCCGGTGTCCGGCATTGACCGAGGCGGAGACGCCCAGCCCGTGGCGGCGCACCACGGCGTCCAGCATGGAGCCGAGCGCCGCGGACTGGCTGAAGAGACCGAGCCCACCCCTGACGGGTTTCCTGGCCGCGGGCGTGGCGAAGAGCAGAACATCTTCAGAGGTGTTGACCACGCCGAAGGAGGCCGGTCCAACGACCCGCATGCCGTTGGCCCTGGAGACCCGGACCAATTCGCGCTGAATCGCCAGGGCTGCGGGGGTTCGGAAGCCGGCCGTCATGACGATCATGCCCTTGACCCCGGCCTGCGCGCAGTCGCGGGCCACGGAGAGCAGGTGCTCCTGAGCCACCGCCACGACCGCCAGATCGATACTGTGTCCCACCTCGGTGATGCGGGAGACCAGCCGAACGCCGTCCTGAACGGACTCCCCCGCGGTGGTGGCGCGGGGATTCACAGCCACGAGTTCACCGCGGAACCCGCCCTGCACCAGGGATTCCATGACGGTGCGGCCCAACCCGTCCCGCGTGGATCCGATGACTGCCACGGAGTCCGGCTGCAGCAGTTCCGCCAGGGAGCGGGCCTCCGCACGGTGTTCCCGGGACTCCATGACCTCCACGCTGCGAACGGTTGGGTCGATGTCGAAGGAGACCATCACCACTCCGTCCTCGAATCTGCGGGTGACGTCGAAACCGGCGTCCGCGAAGACGGTGAGCATCTGGCGGTTCTCCGGCAGCACCTCAGCGGTGAAGCGACGCAATCCCAACTCGCGTCCGGCCGCCACCAGGTGTTCCAACAGGATGGACCCCAGGCCCATTCCGTGGTGGGCGTCGGCGACGTTGAAGGCGACCTCCGCCTCACTCGTGTTCTCCAGGTGATCGAAGCGACCGATCGCGATGATCTCCTTGCGCCGCGTGATCACCAGGGCGACCCGGTTGACGTGGTCCACGTGGGTGAATCTGTCCAGTTCCTTGGGCGTCAGCTCGGACTTATAGGTGAAGTAGCGCAGGTAGATGGAGCGCTCGGACTGAGCGCGATGCATACGCTGCAGCTCGGCCGCGTCGGAGGGACGAATGGGGCGGACGTGAGCGGTGGAACCGTCTCTGAGGACGACATCCGCTTCCCACTCCTTGGGATATGCACCGGGCAGTCGCGGGGAGGCCATACCCTTGAGGCTAGTCGATAAGTACGACGAGTCGCCCTCAGAATTTCCTGCGGGCACCGACACGTCACCTATTCGTCACACGAGCATGTAGAAGGCGCCGCAGTCACGGCGCCCGATGAGGAGATGGGCAGACAAGCATGGGTACCCGCAAGGGCCAGGCACCACCAACGGACGTGGTGGAACACATCATCGACGTGGACGTCACGGATGAGATGGAGAACTCCTACCTGGAGTACGCCTACTCGGTGATCTACTCCCGCGCGCTGCCGGATGCCAGGGACGGACTGAAGCCCGTGCAGCGGCGCATCCTCTACATGATGCGGCAGATGGGCCTGGCACCGGCCAAGGGACATGTGAAGTCCGCCCGCGTCACCGGTGAGGTGATGGGCAAGCTGCACCCTCACGGCGATGCGGCGATCTACGACGCCATGGTGCGCATGGCCCAGTCCTTCTCTCTGCGGCTGCCCCTGATCGACGGCCACGGGAACTTCGGTTCCCTGGACGACGGCCCCGCGGCCGCCCGGTACACCGAGGCGCGCCTGGCCGCGCCCGCCATGGACCTCACGAACGACCTCGACGAGGACGTCGTCGACTTCGTCCCCAACTACGACAACCAGCTGATGCAGCCGGACGTGCTGCCCGCCGCCTTCCCCAACCTGCTGGTCAACGGCACCACCGGTATCGCGGTCGGCATGGCCACGAACATGGCCCCGCACAATCTGCGCGAGGTGGTCTCCGCCGCCCGCCACCTGTTGGACCACCCCGATGCCTCGTTGGAGGACATCATGGAGTTCGTGCCGGGGCCCGACCTGCCCTCAGGCGGCACCATCGTGGGGCTGGACGGGGTCAGGGACGCCTACCGTACCGGCCGCGGGATCTTCCGTACCCGCGCCAAGGTCGCCCTGGAGCCGGTTTCCGCCCGGAAGCAGGCGCTGGTGGTCACCGAGCTCCCCTACGGGGTGGGGCCTGAAAAGGTCATCTCCAAGATCAAGGACGCAGCGGACGCCAAGAAGTTGGTGGGCGTCTCCGATGTGGTGGACCTGACGGACCGCGAGCACGGACTGCGCCTGGTCGTCGAGCTGAAGAACGGCTTCAATCCCAACGCGGTGCTGCAGGCGCTGTACAAGCACACGCCCATGGAGGATTCCTTCGGCATCAACAACGTGGTGCTCGTGGACGGGCAGCCGCAGACGTTGGGGCTGCTGGAACTGCTCACGGTCTACGTGAACCATCGACTCAACGTGGTGCGCCGCCGGACCACCTACCGCCTGGGCAAGAAGCGGGACAGGCTGCACCTGGTCGAGGGCCTGCTGATCGCGATCGTGGACATCGACCGCGTCATCGCGCTCATCCGCAATTCGGAGGACACCGCCTCAGCGCGGTCAGGGCTGCAGCAGGAGTTCGGGCTCTCGCAGCCGCAGGCGGAGCACATCCTGGAGCTGCGACTGCGGCAGTTGACCAAGTACTCACGCCTCGAATTGGAGTCGGAGCGCGACGACTTGCTGGCCGCCATCGCGGAGCTCGAGGAGATCCTGGGTTCCGATACGCGTCTGCGTGGCGTGGTCTCCGAGGAACTGGCTGCCGTGGCGGAGGCCTACGGTGATGACCGCCGCACCGTGCTGAAGGCCTCGGCCGACGCCAAGCCGCTCAAGGGCACGGTCATGCCCGACCCGGTCAGCGCCTCCAAGAAGGCGCCGCTGGCCATGGAGGTCAAGGATGCTCCGTGCCTGGTGGTGCTGACCAAGACCGGCCGGCTGGCCAGGACCACGGACACCACCGAGCCCCTGGGTGAGCGCCGCTCCCGTCACGACGCCGTGGCCTCTACGGTGTCCACGACCTCGCGCGGGCACGTCGGCCTGATCACGTCCACCGGCCGGATGGTACGAACCTCCGTGCTGGAGATCCCTGTGCTGCCCGCCGGGGCCAATGGCGTGAACCTGGGCGATGGTGCCAAGGTGAAGGAATTCATGCAGTTGGGCCGCGGCGAGGAGCTGGTGGCCGTGGTGCCACTGGACCAGGTGCTGGCGATGGGCACTCAGGACGGCGTGGTCAAGCGGTTGAGCCCCGACTACCCCGTCAACACGGATGAGTGGGAGGCCATCTCCCTGAAGGGTAAGGACAAGGTCCTCGCCGTGGCGCCCGCCCCGGATGCCGATGAGCTCGTCTTCACCACAGAGCAGGCCCGGTTGCTGCACTTCCCTGCCTCGGCCGTGCGCGCCCAGGGCCGCACGGCCGGTGGTATGGCCGGCATCAAGCTGGGGGCCGGGGACAAGGCTGTGTTCTTCGGCGTGGTCTCCCCCGATTCAGCGCAGGTCGTCACGATCTCCGACGGCCAGGACCCGTTGCCCGGGGCCGAGGGCGGCTCCGTGAAGGTCACGCCGTTGAGCGAGTTCCCCGCCAAGGGCCGCGCCACCGGCGGCGTGCGGGCGCACCGCTTCCTGAAGGGTGAGGATCACCTGCGTCTGGCGTGGGTGGGCCGGGGCCCCGGCCGTGCGGCGACCTCCGGCGGCGTGGCGCGTGCGCTGCCCACGGAGTTCGGTCGCCGGGACGGCTCCGGCGTGCCGCTGACGCAGGCCGTCGACGTCATCGGCCCGGTATCAGCCTTGCCGCCTTCCGGCGGTGCAGATGGTGGCCCCGGCGGCGGTTCGGGTGCCCCCATGCCCGACGGAGGGTCCCCGGCTCCCGCCGCAGACGCGGCTCCCAGCGCGGCGCGTGCAGACGCCGGCACCTCTCCCACAGGTGGGGGTGCCTCCGGTGAACCGACTGCAGCAACCTCACCCGCTACCAAATCTTCCAAGCCGGCTCCGAAGACGCGAAAGGCCCCGTCACGAGCATCGGCCGAGCCCGAGCCCTCGAGTTCCTTGGGCCCGGGTGTGGAGGAGCCCACCCTGCCCGGGGTGGATACGGCCCCACAGCGGCCGCAACGGGACTTCAGCGACGTGGAGGACTCCAATCCCTACGACGACGGCGGCGCGGTCCTCTTCGACTGAGCCCTTCTGTCG
>NZ_JALAGT010000032.1 GCF_022712295.1 Galactobacter sp. | reverse complement strand
GCCCCGAAGCGTCGTCGGCGCCCCTCCTCCGGCCCAGGCCGTCAGGGTAGCCCAACGCAAGGTGCCGCAAAACAGTCCTCCCCGGCGCAGTCCCCCAAGGTTGCGGCGCCCAAGGCCACCAAGGCTCCGGTCCCGACGGCTGAGACCTTCACCGAGTTGGGCGTCCCTGCCGTCCTCAACGACGCGCTGGCGCCGCTGGGCATCACCAAGCCCAGCCCCATCCAGGCCGCCACCCTTCCGGACTCCCTGTCCGGCCGCGATGTCCTCGGCCGGGGTAAGACCGGCTCGGGCAAGACCTTCGCGTTCTTGCTTCCGCTGGTGGCGCGCCTCGCCGAATCGAACCGTCGTCCCAAGCCGGGCAAGCCGCGCGCGCTGGTCCTGGCCCCCACGCGTGAGCTGGCCGCTCAGATCGAGGAGTCGTTGAAGGTCCTCGAGGCTCCCACCCATCTGCGTAGCCGTGCGATCTTCGGCGGTGTGGGCCAGAACCCGCAGGTCAAGGCGCTGCAAGCCGGCGTGGACGTGGTCATCGCCTGCCCCGGACGCCTGCTCGACCTGATGGGTCAGGGGCACGTGGACTTCTCCGACCTGCAGGTTGCCGTCCTGGACGAGGCCGATCAGATGGCCGATATGGGTTTCCTGCCCATGGTCAAGCGGATCCTCGACAAGGTTCCCTCCACTGCGCAGAAGATGCTCTTCTCCGCCACGCTGGACAACGGGATCGACGTGCTGGTCAAGAAATACCTGCACAACCCGGTGATCCACGAGGCCGATTCGGTCGAGGGTCCTCAGGTGCAGATGGAACACCATGTCATCAGCTTGGACCCGGAGCAGCGCCTCGAGGCGGTCAAGGATCTGGCCTCCGCGCCCGGCCGCGCCATCGTGTTCACGCGGACCAAGTACGGGGCCAAGAAGCTGGCCAAGCAGTTGGTGCAGCAGGGTGTTCCTGCTGTGGAACTCCACGGGAACCTGTCGCAGGGTGCCCGTACCCGCAACCTGGACGCCTTCGGGTCCGGCCGGGTCAACACCCTTGTTGCCACGGATATCGCCGCGCGTGGCATCCACGTGGACGACGTTGCCGTTGTGGTCCACGCCGACCCGCCGGTTGAGCACAAGGCCTACGTCCACCGCTCAGGCCGTACCGCCCGCGCTGGTCAGTCCGGCACGGTGATCACCCTGGTCACACCTGAGCAGCGCGGCGATGTGCGCACCCTGATGCGTCAGGCCAAGATCAAGCCCACCGTCCACACCCTTTCTCAGGCCGTGCTCACCGACTTGGCTCCAGGTGAGCGCGTCACGGTCTCTGCCGTCGAGGCCCAGAAGATCGCCAATCCTGAGGCCTTGGCCCAGAAGGCGGCACAGCAGCAGGCTCGCCAGCGCAAGCAGGGTTCGGGGAACAAGTCCGGACGGAACAAGTCCGGCCAGGGCAATGCCCGACGTACGCAGGACGGCTCCCGCTCCCAGGCCGCCTCCGCCGGCCAGTCGGGTCAGGGCCCCGAGCAGGGCGGTCGTGACGGTCACGGTCGAGGCGGCCGCAGGGGCCAGGGACAGCAGGGTTCCGGCCAACGTTCCTCTCGCAGCGCACGTGGCGGTCAGGGTGGCCGCGGCCGCGGTGGCCAGGGTGGCAGCCAGCGGGTCTACAGCACGGGCTCCGGCCCACGTCAGGGCAACTGACCGCATTCGCATCACTCAGGAGTCAATAGCGCCGAGTGCTGAGGTTTCAGGAGTCGCTTACGCAGGGTGATCCCCGCTCGACGCAGCACAACTGACTCCCAAGATTCTGACGCGACGCACCTGACTCCCCAGTTCCACCCGCCCTGTCCACGTCCAGCCCCGCGTCATGCCGGTACAAGCACCGCCATGACGCGGGGCTTTCGTGATGAAATATCCGGGTGAGCGCCTCGACTTCCGCACCGCCCCGCACCCTGCGGATCGCCATCGTGTGCATGCATACCTCCCCCACAGCCATGCCGGGCTCCCCCGATGCCGGCGGCATGAACGTGGTCATCCTCAATACCGCGCTGGCGCTGGCCGCCCGCGGGCACACCGTGGACCTGGTGACCAGACGATCTGACCCGGACTCCCTGGCGAGCTTCGTGGTGGTCCCCGGGATCATGCTGCACCTGTTGAACGCGGGTCCGGCCGAGCACGTCACGAAGTCAGCCCACGAGGAACTCATCCCCGATTTCACGGCGTCCCTGGACACCTGGGTGAAGAAGCGAGTCGGCACCGATCAGGCACCGGATCTGCTGCACTCCGAGCACTGGTTCTCGGGGGTCGCCGCGCTGCCGGTTGCGACCGAACACGGCCTGCCACACGTGCAGAGCTTCCATTCCATCGCGGCCGCCGCCGGGGCCGGCCTGGATGAGGGTGAGCCACCGGAATCTCCGGGACGCAACGCCGGAGAGGCGCTCGCCGCCGAACGCTCCGACCTCGTCATTGCCGTCAGTTCCGCCGAGCGAGACACCATCGTGGAGCGGCTCGGGGCCTCCCCGGAGCGGATCCGCATCGTGAACCCCGGCGTGGATACGGAGCAGTTCCACCCCCTCACCGATGAGGAGCCTCAGCCAGGCAGGGAGTACCTCCTCTTCGCCGCACGGCTGGAGCGGCTCAAGGGCGTGGACCTGGCCATTCGCACCCTGGCCGCGATGCCGGAATCTGATCGCCCCAACCTCGTGATAGCAGGTGAGGCCGCACCTGATTTCCGCGACTACGTCGATGAGCTCGACGCCCTGGCCGTCTCGTTGGGTGTTGCGCATCAGGTGCTGCACATGGGGACGCAAAGCCGCGAGGACCTGGCCCGGCTGCTGCGGGGGGCGCGACTTCTGCTCAACCCGAGTTATTCGGAAACCTACGGCCTCATCAATCTGGAGGCGGCCGCCTCCGGCGTTCCTGTCATCGCGACCCGGGCGGGCGGGATGGTCGAGTCCGTCGTCGACGGGGAAACCGGCGTGCTCATGACCGGCCGTGATCCCGAGGACTGGGCCCGCGCCGTCGGGCAGGTGCGCAACGACGCGGCGCGGCACGCGCTGATGCGCTCGGCAGGCCGCGCGTTCGCTCGTGAGCACACGTGGGCTCACGCTGCGGAGGCCACCGAGCGCTGCTATGCGGAGTTGCTGTCGTGACAGCACCTGCAACCCCCTTGGAAATGCTGGAAGCGGTCTGCGCAGTGGCGAGGCCTCGTGTTCTCGTGGTCCACGCGCATCCGGACGACGAGACCGTGCAGACGGGCGGCCTCATGGCCTCCCTGGCCCGGAACACGCACCTGATTCTGGCGACCTGTACTCGTGGCGAGGCCGGGGAAATCGTGCCCGGAATCCTCCCCGAGGGGTTCACCGAGACGGAATATGTGGCCAAACGCGAGCACGAGCTCGCAGAGGCATGTTCGGCTCTGGGGATCCAGGAACGATATTTCCTCGGGATGCCTCCCGCCCGTGCCGGCCGGTTACTGCGACGAGACTATCGCGATTCAGGTATGCGCTGGGTCAGAGAAGGCCTGGCGGGACCGGCCGACGGAACCGACCCACGCACCTTCACGTCCGCCCAGCTGGAGGAGGAGGTCGCGGACCTGTTGGCGCTGATCCGGGCCACCTCGCCGGATGTGATCCTGGGGTACGACCGTGAGGGAAGCTATGGGCACCCGGACCATATCCGCGCCCACGAGCTGGCCGCGGCCGCCGCAAGCGCAGCCGACCTTCCACTGGTGGAGATCGCCTCAGCCGACGAGGCACCCGAGTTCAGCTGGTTCGACCTGAGCTCCCGGAAAGCCGAAGCGGTGGCGGCGCTCGGTTGCCACGCTACGCAGCTGCGTGTCGTGAACCAGGAGATCGTGCATGTGGGGGGCCAGCACCAGCGGCTGCCTTTGCGGTCCGGGCTGCGTTTGGTTCACTGACACTGCGGCGGTCGTCTGCCGGTGAGCCGACGCCCCATCCGTTGAGACCTGGCGCGCTGAGCCTGTGGCATAAAACGTTCCGCCGAGCTGTTGTTCCGACTACCGTTACCGGTGTCGCTGCGGATCTTGTGAGGTCCGGGCGCCCGGAACCTGAATCGAGACAGTTCAAGGAGCTATACCCATGAAGATCGCCGTGTACGGAGCCACCGGTATGGTCGGCAGCGAGATCACTGCAGAGGCCGTCAAGCGTGGCCATGAGGTCACCGCCATCACCCGCGGTGGGACCTCAGTGGAGGGAACCACTGCCCTGGCCGCAGATCTTTCCGACCTGTCCACCTACCGGGATGTGGCTTCGAAGAACGACGTCGTGGTCCTGGCTGTCCCCTCCCCGCGTGACGGTTCCAGCCACGACGAGTTCCGGGAGCTGCATGAGGAGATCGCGGAGACCCTGATCCCCGGCCGGCTCTTCGTGGTGGGTGGCGCCGGCGCCACCCAGACCCCAGACGGCACCATGCTGAAGGACACCCCGGACTTCCCGGCCGCGTACAAGCCGGAGGCGGACACCTTCGCCGCCGTGCTGCTTGACTACCAGTCCTCCTCCGGGCTCGACTGGACCATGCTGGCGCCTGCACCCGAGATCGCTCCCGGCCCGGCCACCGCCTATACCCTGGGATCCAACCAGCCCGCAGGCGACTTCGTGTCCGCGGGCACCTTCGCCGTGGCCGCGCTCGACGAGATCGAGACGCCCAAGCACAAGGAGCAGCGCTTCACGGTCGCCAACGCCTGAGTCGGTTCCGGCGTCGAACCTGAGGCAGCTCCGCCATCGAACCGATAGCGGAGGTTCCCTCCCACAAAGCTTGAGTGCCGTTGGCCGCATCTCCGGATGGATTTGCGGTCAACGGCACTCACGTTCGTTGTGGGGGCGGCCGGAGCGTCACTCCCGGCTCTGGTCCACCAGCTTTGAGGCGGGTTCGGGAGCCTCCGTCCGTTCGTCCGCGCCCTTCATGACCGGGTACGTAACATCGGCGCGGCGCTTGAGTTCGGCGGCACTGATGCCCATACCCGCGTCGGTGTACCCCTTCTCGAGCTCCCGCATGGAATACACGTAGTCGCTGTTCATGTCCTGAGTCACCGCGGTCCATTCGAGGTTGGTCACCTTGGGCGCTCCCTCGGCAGGAACCTCGACGGCGGCGGTGGTCAACAGTCCCGACGTCACGCGGGGATCGCGCTGGGCCACACTGGACTGTCCGGAGACCATGTTGCCCATGGACCAGACCACCCACATGCCGTTGCCCTGAGGCCCTCCGTCCAGCTTGGTGATCGGCTCCGGGACGTGGGAGTGGTTGCCGAAGACCAGGTCGAACTGACCGGACTCGGCCATCTGGTCCGCGATCTGAGTCTGTTCCGGCACAGGGTCGGAGACGTACTCGGTGCCCCAGTGCATCGAGGCCACCACGAGATCGGCACCGTCTTCACGGGCTTCCTTGGCATCCTCGATCAGGTCATCCACCGTGCGGTTGCCCAGCTTGCCCACGACGTTCCACGACCATGGCTGCTCTTCCGGGATGTGGATTCCGTTGGTCAGGGTCGAGGCGGAGAGGTGTGCCACCTTCAGATCACGATCGCCGACCTTCAGCGTGTAGAACTGCGTCTGGTCGGCCTCGTCTTCCGAGCGGGCCGTGCCGTGGTGTCCCAGTCCTGCCTCGTCCAGGGCGTCCAGGGTGGACTCCACTCCGGCAAAGCCGCGGTCCATGGAGTGGTTGGTCGCGGTGGCGCAACCGTCCCAGCCCATCTTCTTCAGCGAGGCGGCGATTTCCTTGGGGGCCCCGAAGGCAGGGTAGTTGGAGGGTTGGGTTCCTGGAGGAGCAACGGGGATCTCGAGCCCACAGATGGAGAGGTCTGCACCCTTGATGTACGGCTCGATGTTCTTCGTCAGCTTCGTGTAGTCGAGTTTGCCACCTGCCGAGCGCTTGGCCGCCTCGTTGACGGAGAGGTGAAGCAGGACGTCACCGCCCGCGGCGATGTGGATGGTGGTGGGCTCGGGCTCTTCTGTCGGCGTGGGCTCCGGCGTCGCGGTGGACTCCGTTGACTCGGTAGCCGCCGTCTCAGACGAGGCATTCGAGGACGAGGCGTCGTTGGACGCGGATGACGCGCAGGAGGACATCACCAGAAGTGCTGCCGTCGCCATCGCAATCATCGCCGGCTTACGCGCAGCAAAACTGGGGAAACTCATAGGTTCATGGTCGCATATCAGGATTCCCATAGTGTGCCGCGATGCCCTGCCCGATCCGTTCGAGATAGGTGGCGGCATACCGCAGGCTGCTCTCGGTGTCCGGGGCCAGGTCCGCTACGGCGCGACAGGCAATGAAGCCGGCGGCCCTCCACTCCGATTCCCGAAGGGTGGTGCGTCCGCAGACGACCACACAGGCCGCGCCCGCACCGACGCGTGCGGTCAGACCTGCCACCCCCACCGGAGTCTTTCCGCCGAGGCTCTGATGATCCAAGGAGCCCTCCCCCGTGATGACCAGGTCCGCTCCCGTCAGCGCGGTCTCCAGCCCGACCAGTTCCATGACCACGTCGATCCCGGGTTCACGGTGCGCGCCCAGCCCGGCCATGGCACCGAACCCCACGCCGCCCGCGGCACCCGCGCCAGGCGCTTCGGCCAGCTCGGGACCCACCAGCTCGGCGAATCTGCGCAGCCCGGCCTCCAGAGTCCCGACGTCCTCCGTGGAGGCGCCCTTCTGCGGCCCGAAGACCGCGGCGGCACCCTCTGCGCCCAAGAGCGGGTGGTCCACATCCGTGGCCAGGACCAAATCGGTTTCGTGAAGGCGTGGGTCGAGGCCGGAGAGATCCACGCGAGCCAATGCACCCAGGTGGCCACCGCCGTCGGGCAGATCCGCACCACCTGTCTCCGTCAGGCGCGCTCCCAGAGCAGCCAGCATGCCGGCTCCGCCGTCGGTGCAGGCGCTGCCGCCCACAGCCAGCGTGATGTGACGTGCTCCGGCATCCAGGGCTGCCCGGATCAGGTCTCCGGTCCCCCGGGAGGTTGCCGCCAGCGCATCCCGCTCGGCGGCGGGAACCAGCGCCAACCCCGAGGCGGCCGCCATCTCGATGACGGCCTCGTCGTCCCGCAGCGCGAACTCTGCCTCGACGACAGCACCGAGCGGGCCGCAGGCCCGTGCCCGGACGGAAACGAAGCCGGCGGCGAGAGCCGCGTCCACGGTGCCCTCACCGCCGTCGGCCATCGGCACGCACGTGACCTGGGATGACGGCATGGCCGTCGTGATGCCGCTGGCCAGGGCCGCGGCGACGTCCGCAGCAGAGAGCGAATCCTTGAACTTGTCGGGGGCGATGACGACGCGCATGAGGGTCACGTTAGACCAACGGAAGCATAGTTCGTAAGACCCTTGTCACAACTGATATATCAGTTGTACGTTACTGACATATCAGTACCGACCGGGCTGATCCCCCTTCGCGAGAGACGGAGCCCCCATGCACTTGGCGACCCGCCTGGAACGCCTCGGAACGGAGACCGCGTTCTCCGTGGCCCAGGCCGCAGCCTCCTGGAAGGCGGCCGGAAACACGGTCTATCCCTTCCACCTGGGTGATATCAACATTCCCCCCGCCCCCCCCCGCCTCG
>NZ_JALAGT010000031.1 GCF_022712295.1 Galactobacter sp. | reverse complement strand
CACCCCGGCCTTTCCGGCCCTCGCCTTCCGCAGGCCCTGGCCTTTCCGTACTCAGGCTTTCCGTCGCACCCTGCCTGATCCGGACACCCACCGATTCCCCGAGGCTTTCCGCCAGTGCAGCATGCTTCATCCATGGAGCGGTGACGGAATGTCTGGGCGGGGTTGGGCAATCGTCCAAACCGGAGGCCGTTGTTGGCGCTCGGGGAAACGCACGTTGAGCCGACCCCGGGAGATATGCATGGTGCGGCGGTAAGGTCTTCCACGTCATCACCGCGGACCGAGGAGGTTGAACGCCGTGGACTTCTGGGACGAGATCGTGGGCCACCAGGTCGGAGTGCAGGCGCTCCTCCTGCTGGCCTCCTTCATCCTGTGCTCCTCCATCGGACTGGAACGTCAGGCCAGGCGCAAGTCCGCCGGCTACCGCACGCATGTCCTCGTCGGTATGGGTTCCTGCGTGTTCACGCTGGTCTCCGCCTACGGGTTCGCTGCCATCGTGGATCCGGAGGTCTCCCGCGACCCCACCCGTATCGCCGCCCAGATCGTCTCCGGTATCGGCTTCCTCGGCGCGGGCGTCATCTTCAAGGGTTCCTCCACCGTCCGAGGTCTCACCACGGCTGGGTCCATCTGGTTCAACGCAGCCGTCGGGATGGCCTGCGGTGCGGGCATGGTCGCCGTGGCAGCGGCATCGACCGTGGCCTATCACCTGATCCTCTTCATCATCGGCCCGCTGATCCGACGCCTACCGGTGGAACGCCGCAACCGAGACATCAACGTGGTCTACGAGGACGGAACGGGTGCCATGCGCGGCATCCTCGAGACCGCGACCGTGTCCGGGTTCTCCACCGTCTTCGAGGACTCCGTGAAGTCCAAGGACGGCGACGGCACCCCGCTGGTGACCGTCTCCCTCCGCTTCCTCGGGGCACATGCCCCAGAGCGCATGGTTCCGGAACTGTTGGAACTGCCCGGGGTGCGCAGCGTGAAACTGGCCCACTCCAAGGACCCCTACACTTCAGATGACGAGGATGAGGACGAGGACTGAACCGTGCCGCTTTCACCAGCGACACCAGGAACACAGAGAACAGGGCACCGATGGGACGCAAGCGGCAACGCCGCGACGAGACGACGGCGGGCGAGCCCACGTCGTCGGGCACGGGTAAGCGAAAGGGGAGCAGACCGAAGCCTGCCGGCGTCCACGAGGGGACATGGCAGACCGACACCGGCGAGGTGCGACTAGAGGCCGACCCCTACGCACCCGGATCATGGACCCTCTACGTCAACGGCGTCCCGAGCTCACACGTGGACCCAGAACACCCTGAAAGACTCGACTTCGAATACATGCGCTGGATGGCATGCGTGATCCGCGCCGGATTCGACACGACGCAACGTCTGCGAGCCCTGCATCTGGGCGGCGGCGCCTGCTCCATAGCCCGCTGGATCCACTGGGCCTACCCGGATTCCAGGCAGGTGGTCGTGGAACTCGACGGCCGCCTCACGGTGCTGGTCCGCGAGTGGTTCGATCTGCCGAGCGCGCCCCTGCTGCGGATCCGGCCAGGTGACGCGGGACAGGTGCTGCCGACGCTCACCGAGGACACCCGTGACGTGATCATTCGGGACGTCTTTGCCGGGGACAGCACACCGGAGACACTCACCACCGAGTCCTTCCACCGGGAGGCCGCCCGGGTGCTGGCGCCCGGTGGCCTCTACCTGCTCAACGTGGGGGACCGGCCGGACCGCAGCAACACCCGGCGGGAAGCCCAGATCCTGCGCGGGATCTTCCCCCACGTGGCCGCCATCGCGGACCCGGCCATGCTCAAGGGGCGACGCCGTGGGAATGTGGTCTTGGCGGCGTCGGCCAGTGAGTTGCCCCTTGGCGCGGGGCTGAAACGCAGCCTGCTCGCCGACGCGCTCCCGGCCAACGTGTGGGGAGCACAGGAGCTCACTCGCTTCCTCGGGTGAGGTGGCGTGGGCGGCCGCCGACAAAAAGACCCCTCCAACCCACTGCGGCACGTGGATTCCGCGCTGCGCGTTGGGCTGAAGGGGCACTTTCTAGGTGGACCCGGCTGATAAGGCTCAGGCGCCGACCCAGCCGTCGATGAGTCCCATCGAGAAGAACACCACGAACATGACGGCCACGACCCACATCAGCGGGTGCACCTTGCGGGCCTTGCCCATGACCACCTGGACGAACACGTAGGCCACGAAGCCGGCACCGATGCCGTCGGCGATGGAGTACGTGAACGGCATGAAGGCGATGGTCAGGAACGCGGGGATGGCGATGGAGATGTCGTTCCAGTCGATCTTGGTGATCTGGCGGATCATCATGAAGCCCACGCACACCAGGGCGGGGGCCACGGCCTCGAACGGCACGAAGCGCACCAGCGGGGACAGGAACATCGCCACGATCATCAGGGCACCCGTGACGATGGCGGCGATACCCGTGCGGGCACCCTCGCCGATGCCGACGGAGGACTCCACGAAGATCTGGTTGGAGGAGACGGCGGAACCGCCACCGGCCACGGCGCCTGCGGCATCCACCAGCAGCACGCGGTCCACGTTCTCGATCTGACCGTTCTTGTCGATGGTGCCGGCCTCGGTGGCCAGACCCACCATGGTGCCCATGGCGTCGAAGAAGCAGGAGAGAAGGATGACGAAGACCATCAGGGTCGCGGCCACGGCACCCAAGGAGGAAGCGGAGAAGGCGTTGAAATCGACATGCCCGATCAGGGACAGGTCCGGCAGACCCCAGGAGAAGTCCTTACCGGGAACCACCTGCTGCCAGCCGCCGGAGAAGGTGTCCGTGTTGGGACCGATCTTCAGCGTGGCCTCGAGGATCACGGCCAGCACGGTGGAGGCCAGGATGCCGATCAGCACCGCGCCCTTCACGTTGCGCACCAGCAGCGCGATGGTCAGCAGCAGGCCGAAGACGAAGACCAGAGTCGGCCAGCCGATCAGCTGACCGTTGGTGCCCAGGGTCAGCGGTGTGCCACCGGGGCGCACGAAGCCGGCATTGACCAGGCCAACCAGGGTGATGAAGAAGCCGATACCCACCACGATGGCGGTCTTCAGCGCCGGAGGCACCGCGTTGAACACGGCGGTACGGAACTTGGTGAGCACCAGGATCACCATGACCACACCGGCCAGCAGCACCAGGCCCATCATGGATTTCCACGACAGGCCGGGGTGGGTGGCGACGGTCGCGGCCACGAGGGCGTTGACGCCCAGGCCGGAAGCGATGGCGAAGGGGTGCTTGGCCCACAGGCCCATGATGATGGAGAGGATGCCGCCAACGAACGCGGTAGCTGCCGCCACGCGCGAGATACCGAGCTCGTTCCCGGCGCTGTCGGCGCCGGAGAGGATCAGCGGGTTCAACACCACGATGTAGCTCATGGCGAAGAAGGTGGCGAAGCCGCCACGGATCTCCCTCGAGAGCGTGGAGCCACGCTGGCTGATCTTGAAATAACGGTCCAGGGCGCCCTTGGGCTGAATTGATTCTCCGCCGGCTGCGGAGTTGGGAGATGACATGGCCTCGATTCTATCGAGGGAGGCGGCATGTCGGGTTACAGCGTCATGACGGTCACACGGGGTCAGCGCGTACGCCACACCGGCCAACGAACGTATGACCATTAGCGAAACAGGGTCCCTAAGTGCTGGAATGGGTACACAGAATCCTCGTCAGAAGGAAGTGGTTCACGATGACCGCCCAGAACACGCCGGACACCACCGATAAAGCCCCGGGCCTTGGCGCCGTGGTGGTCGGAGTGGATGGTTCCGACCAGTCCATCGACGCCTTGACTTGGGCCGCGGCAGAAGCTCAGCGCCGCGACCTGGATCTTGAGGCCGTGATGTCCTACTCGGTGCCCACCTTCGTGGCCACCGCCATGGACGCCGGCTACGCCGCACTGGACGACGAGTCGTTGCGGGCCGGCGCTGAGCAGGTCTTGCGTGACGCGCTGGCGTCCCTCGAAGAACGTCGCGCGCAGGGCAGCGCGGCGGGCGAGCTGCTGCCCGCCAACCGCATCCGCGCCTACGTCGAAACCGGCGACGCCGCCGGAGCCCTTCTCGAGTACGCCAAGAATGCTGAGCTCGTGGTGCTCGGTGCCCGCGGCCGTGGTGGCTTCTTCGGCCGCCTGCTGGGCTCCGTGTCCTCCGCTGTTCCGCCGCACGCCAAGTGCCCCACGGTGATCGTTCCCAAGGGCTGCCTGGACCGCACCGAGGTCGACAACGTCGTGGTGGTCGGCGTGGACGGCTCCGAGCAGTCCCGCGTCGCCATGCTGGATGCGGCCCGTGAGGCTGCTGCCCGCAATTGCTCGCTGCGCATCGTTTGGGCACTTCCGCCCGTGACCGGAACGCAGGCCTGGGTTCCCGCCGCCATCGACGAGGAGGCCGTCATCACCGAGATGAAGGTCCAGCTCGTCGGTGCAGCGGACTGGATCCGGCACCACTTCGAGGGTCTTGAGGTCGAGGCCATCGTCGAGGGCGGTGTCCCGGGTCAGGTGCTGGTGCACGAATCGGAGCGCTCCCGCCTGGTGGTCACCGGTACGCGTGGCCGTGGCGGCTTCAAGGGCGTGCTGCTCGGCTCCACGTCGCAGTCGGTGCTGCACCACGCCAAGTCCCCGGTGTTCGTGGTCCCGAAGCGCGAGGACGAGCGCACCAAGAACCGTGCGGACTTCGGCCCCATGCCGAATGCTGACGACCCGGAGGCCTGAGCCTCTTCACTGATCCAGTGCCCGACGGCGCGGTACGGCTACCAGCCGTACCGCGCCGTCTGCGGGTGCGGGCTTTGGTTCCGGCCCGGCATGGGGCCGGGTTTTCGTGAGACTTGCGCCGTTACGGCGCCCTTCTCATGAATAGCTGGTCCCGGGCGTGGGAGTAGGGAGGGGCAGGCCGGTAGTGCGCTTGAGCAGCAGGAAGGCGGCCGGCCCTCGTGAGAGGGGCCGGCCGCCTTCCTGCCGCCGTGATCCGGACCGGGTCAGTTCACCCGGATCACGGTGGGGGTTCCAGCGATCCAGCTGTCCGGACCGATGCGAGTGCCCATACCGGTGTTCCAAGCACCTACGTTCTGTCCACCGCCGAGCGAGATGGCGACGTGGCCCGGCCAGTAGAGGATGTCACCAGGACGTGCCTGGGAGTAGGGCACCTTGTAGCCGGCGGAGAGCACGGAGGCGTAGGAGTTGTTGATGTTGTAGCCGTGCTGCTTGAAGACGTAGCTGACGAAGCCCAAGCAGTCCCAGCCGGCCGGTGAGGCCTGGCCCCAAACGTACGGGGTGCCGATGTAGGACTTACCCGTGGCCACGATGCTGCTGCCAGCAGCTGATGGCCTCCGATTGGCTGCTTCTTGTGCGGCCTTCTTCTTTGCGGCAGCCTCGGCAGCGGCCTTCCTCGCTGCTGCCTGCTTCGCAGCTTGCTGCTGGGCCGCCCTCTTTGCGGCGGCCTGCTGTGCGGCCTTCTGCTGTGCGGCCTTCTGCTGCGCGGCCTTCTGTGCCGCGGCTTGCTGTGCGGCCTTCTGCTGAGCAGCCCGCTTGGCTGCTGCGTCCTTGGCCGCCTGGTCCGCAGAGGCCTTGTTGGCCGCTGCCTGCTTCTTGGCGGCGGCGTCCTTGGCGGCCTTGTCCGCTGCAGCCTGCTTGGCCGCGGCATCGGCTGCCCGCTGGTCGGCTGCTGCCTTGTCCTTGGCGGCCTGGTCCGCAGCGGCCTTTTCGTCGGCGGCCTTCTTGTCGGCCGCAGCCTGCTCTTCTGCGGCCCTCTTGTCGGCGTCCGACGATGCCCCTTCCTCCTGGGCACCGTCGGACGAGTCCTGTGCGGGAATGACGTCCTCGGGCTTCTCTGCGCCCTCGACCTTGGTAGCGGCCTCGCGCTGTGCCTTGAACGCCGCGACCTGCTTGGCGTCTGCCTCTGCCTCGGCCATCCGCTTTTCCTCGGCCAATGCCTGCTCGTCGGCTGCCTTCTGGATCTTGGCCTGGCGGGCCTCGTTATCCTTCTGGACCTGCTCCTCGCTGAGGTCCTGGGCGGCCGCGCTGCGGGCGACGAGCTGCCTTTGCTTCTCTTCGGCCTTCTTCTTCTGTGCCGCGAGGGCTTCAGCCTCTTCTTGCTGCTTCTTCTTGGCCGCAGCCTCTTCCTTGGCGGCCTTGTCTGCCTCGGCCTTGACCGCGTTCCTGTAGGCCTTCCATTGAGCAGCCAGGTTCGCGTCCGCCTCCGCCTTCTTCAGGTCACGGTTACGGGATGAGGCGAGGCGCGCGCTGGTCTCAGTGCGCTGCATGTCGGCCTCGGGGTCCTTGGACAACAGCAGTGAACCCTGGTTCGAGGAACCGTTCTTGTAGATGGAGGAGGCGACCTCCCCGACCTTCTCCTTGGACACGGCCAGGCGTGCGTCGGCTGCCTTGGACTGTCGGGCCGCCTCATCGAGCTGGTCCTGGCGAATCTGGACGGCCTGCTGGACTTCTCCCAGCGCGGCCATGGATGCCTTGGTGCGATCGTCGATCTGGCGGTAGTTCTGCGCCGTCTTGTCCAGTTCGGACTGAATGCGCTTGACCAGGGCCTTCTTGGCCTCGGGGTCGACCTTGGCTGCCTCTACCTCGTCGGCCGAAGGGACCGAGACGGTTTCCTGCTGAAGCGCCGTGGTTTCGGTATGGGCCGGCTTCTTCTCACTGAAGGCGCCCGTGGCGGCTGCGGTGGTGAAGGAGGCCGCGACGAGAGCGGCGGTGCAGACCGTTGCGGCGATGGTGACTCGCTTGGCCATGGGGTGTCCTCACAGGTGACTCAGGTGCATGAACTACGTGGTCTTATTCGTGATCCTTTGGCGATCGAGAGATCACGAAACGATGACAACCACTCGAGTCACCATACGGAACACAGTCACCATATGCAACACCTTTAACATAAACCACATAAGCTACAGGATTCTGGCTCCGGTGCCCGGTATTTCGCACCACGGCGCGTCAGGGCTGGTCACGACATGGCCACGAAGTGGTCAACCGGGCGTCAAAGGGACTGGCATCAGGGCTTCCATCTTGGCCAACATTGGTGAAAACTGATTGCAACACCATCAAAACGATCATGGACAATCACCTGTCTCGTCTTCGGACCGTGGAGATCGTTGTACAGGGAACGGTCTCGAGACGATGATCCGGCCGTATACGTCCTCGCTGTGACCGGGTTGCGACCAAGGTCGAGTGAGACTGTGACGCAATGACATGAATGGAAGGCTCAGCATGACCACTCAAGACGCCCCCACCTACATGGAGCTGGAACTGCGTTCCCAGCCCAAGGTCTGGACTCGTGCCATCACTGAGGCCACGGCTCGCAGGGCCGAGGAACCCATTGCGGCCAAGGGCGAACGCGTGGCCGTGTTCGGCTGCGGCACCTCGTGGTTCATGGCTCAGTCATGGGCCGCGGCTCGTGAGCAGGCCGGCCAAGGTCTCACGGACGCCTTCGCTGCGTCCGAGTCGGACCTCGTGGCCCGCGCAGACCAGTACGACCGCGTGGTCGCAATCTGCCGCTCCGGCACCACCACCGAGGTCCTGGAGGTGCTGGGCAACCTGAAGGGCCTGGTTCCCACCGTGGCCATCGTCGGTGATCTGGACACCCCCATCGTCAACGTCGCGGATCGCATCATCGGGCTGCCGTACGCGGATGAGAAGTCCGTGGTGCAGACCCGCTTCGCCACCACGGCGCTGGCCACATTGCTCACGGACTCCGGAATCGATCTCGGTTCAGCTGTCGAGGACGCCGAGGCCGCCGTGGACGCGGCGACCCCGAAGGCCATCGTCGATGCCGAGCAGTTCACCTTCCTCGGTCGCGGTTGGACCTACGGCCTGGCCAACGAGGCGGCGTTGAAGATGCGGGAGGCCGTGCAGGGCTGGACCGAGTCCTACCCCGCCAAGGAGTACCGGCACGGCCCCATCTCCATCGCAGGCCCCAACCGCGTCACGTGGATGATCGGCGACGGTCCGGAGGCGCTTCGAGGCGAGGTCGAGGCCACCGGGGCCACCTACCTGGACAACGATGTTCACCCGCTGGCTGAACTGGCGCGTGTGCACAAGGTGACCCTGGATCGCGCCCTGGCTCGCGGCCTCAATCCGGATGAACCTCGACACCTGACGCGTTCCATCATCCTGGACGGCGAGGATGCCTGATCAGACGCTGCTGCTCTTCGACGTCGGTGGGACCGACGTCAAGGCTGCGGTGTCCATCAACGGTGAACTGACCCGGATCACCCGCCGGCCGGTGCGTGCGGTCACCGGAGACCAAGCGGGCCGAGCCCTCGTGGACCAACTCTCGGATCTGGCCGCCGACCTGCTGCCGTCCGAGACCCCCGCAGCAGTGGGGCTCCTCAGCCCAGGCGTCGTGGATGTTTCGTCTCGTCGGACCGTCTTCGCGGCCAATCTGGGTTTGCGCAACGCGGCACTGCCGGATCTGCTCCAGGAACGGCTTGGTGCGCCCGTGGGATTCGGTCACGACGTGGCGCTCGCCGCCCAGGCCGAGTACAGCGAAGGCGTGGGCGCGGGTGGGGCGGACAGCGTGCTGGCCGTGGTGATCGGTACCGGCATCGCCGCCACGTCGTTCGTGAACGGTACGCGGCTGGAGGTCCCTGGCGCTGGCGAACTGGGGCACGTCCCGGTCCCGGGCGGGGGCACCTGCGCTTGCGGCGCCACGGGCTGCCTCGAGACCGTCGCGTCTGCGGCGGCGATCGCGCGCGCCTATGAAGAGGCAACGGGTCGGCGGGTGAACGGCGCCGCCGGGGTGCTTGAAGCGCTACGCCGAGGGGACCCGGATGCGCGAGCGGCCTGGCAAGCTGCGGTGGACGCCCTGGCCTTCGCCCTGCACTGGAGCGTGGGACTGCTCGGCGTGAGCCGCGTGATCGTCGGGGGTGGACTCTCCGGTGCCGGAGATGATCTACTCAACCCCCTGCGTGCGGCCTTGGAACGGCGACTCAGTTTCATGCCCGTGCCGGAACTCGTTCTGGCCCGCCTCGGTGGCGACGCCGGACTGCGGGGGGCCCGGATCGTCGCGCTGCAGGAGCTGGAGGCGCAGAAATGATCGTCGCCGTGACGCCGGCGCCCGCGCTGGACCTGACCCAGCACGTCGGGCAGATGCGCCTGGGTGAGAGCCTGCGGGTGGCGCCTCCGGCGGCACGCCCGGGAGGCAAGGGACTCAACGTCGCTCGCGTCCTGGCCGCCCGCGGGGTGCCGGTCGCGGCAGTGGGTCCGTTGGGTGGGGAGCGGGGCAAACACGTGTCCGACGCGCTGTCCCGCCTGGCGCCGCAGGTTGCCACGCGCTGGGTCCGGGTCGGTGCGCTGACGCGCACGTCCACCGCGCTGGTGGAGGACGGTGGGCGGGTGACCATGCTCAACGAGGTCGCCGCCCCGTTGTCGCTCGACGAACACGACGCGCTGCGGCATGCCGTGGTGGAGCAAGCGGAGGCAGAGGGGCCCGGAGCAATCGTGGCGATCTGTGGATCCTGGCCGGCAGACACTCCGGCTACCGCATTGCGGAGCATGGTGAGGCAGTTGCACGAGGTGGGCGCCTTCGTCTGCGCCGATACGTCGGGGGAGCTCCTCCTCGAGGCGGCGGCGGCCGGAACGGACCTGCTCAAGCCCAATATCCACGAGCTCGCTGAGGCCACAGGCGGGGACGGGATCGAAGCAAGCTTGCAGACACTGTTCGATCTCGGTGCCCGTGAGGTCTTGCTCTCCAAGGGTGAGGACGGGATGAGTCACCACACGGTCCACGACCGCGCCGGGATCGGGGCCCGCCTGTATCGTGTGCTGACCGGCAATCCGACCGGGGCGGGGGACGCGGCGGTGGCCGGATGGCTGGCCGTTGCCCACGAGCTGGGCCACGCGCCCGCCTCGACCGCTGAACGACGGCGGGCGTTGGCGGCCGCCGTGACCTGGTCGGCCTCCGCCGTTCTGTCACCCGTGGCCGGCGAGCTCGGCGTGGACCCACAGTCCCTGGAGGCCGATGTGGTCTTCTCCCCGGGCTTCGACGGCTCATGATCGTTGTCGGGAGTCAGTGGTGCCGTTCGTGCCGGTTGGGGAGTCAGTTGTGTTGAGTGAAACCCGGCTCTGTGCTGCAGAACTGACTCCTGAAACGTGACTGGACAGAGCCGACTCCCCGAACGTCGCGCCTCCAGCGGTGACAACCGACAACCTGAAGTGAAGAGAGAAGGAAGCCCTGATGCCCCTCGTCCCCACCCGCGACATCGTGGAACGGGCGGTGGCTGCCGGCCACGGTGTCCCCGCGTTCAACGTGGTCCAGCTGGAATCCGCCGAAGCCATCGTGGCCGGTGCGGAGGATGCAGGCCTGCCCATCGTCGCCCAGATTTCCGAGAACTGCGCCAAGTACCACGGCTCTCTTGCCCCGCTGGCCGCCGCCGTCCGGGTGCTGGCGGAGAGCTCCGAGGCGAGCATCGCGTTGCACCTCGACCACGCCGAGAACCCCGCGCTGGTGCGTGAGGCATTGGGCCTGGGCTTCGGCTCCGTCATGGTGGATGCCTCCCGATTGCCCGACGACGAGAACCGCGCCTTGACGGCGCAACTCGCCTCCGAGGCCCACGCACACGGCGTGTACGTCGAGGCCGAATTGGGCGAGGTGGGTGGCAAGGACGGGGCCCATGCACCCGGTGTGCGGACCGACCCGGGGGAGGCGGCACGCTTCGTGGCGGACACGGGCGTGGATGCGCTCGCCGTAGCGGTGGGATCGTCGCATGCGATGACGTCGCGTACCGCCAAGCTGGACCTGGACCTGATCGCTCGGCTGCGTGGCGCGGTCCGGGTACCCCTGGTGCTGCATGGATCCTCCGGGGTGGGTGACGATCACCTGCGTGAGGCCATCGCGGCCGGCATGGTGAAGATCAACGTCTCCACGCACCTGAACAAGGCGTTCACGGCCCCCGTGCGTGAAGCACTGAACGACCCGAAACTGGTGGACCCACGCAAGTACCTCGGTCCTGGACGTGAGGCCATGCGCGTGGAGATCGCCAGGCTTGCAACGTTGATCACCAACGTCAACCGCTGACGTCACTTGGTTGCGTGAGTCACCCCTTGACGTGGGGTAGATCACCATTCAAGATGGTTGCACCTGAAAGATCTTGATCGAGTCATCGATCAAAACATCACTCACACGCAATCCCCTTGGTTGACCGGCTCGTATGGCCCGCCACGCCAGGGGGGAGAAGGCGACATCATGAGCAAGTTCAGCTGGCGTACAGGATTCGCAGCGGTCGCCGCGGTCGGCGCCCTCACCCTGACCTCCTGCGGCTTCGGCGGCGACGACAGTGGCGATGACGATGCGAAGGGTGGCACCACCACCCTGCAGATGCTCGTCCCCACGTATTCCGACCAGACCAAGGGTCTCTGGGAAGACATCATCAAGGACTTCGAGGCCGAACACGACGACATCAAGATCAATCTCGAGACGCAGTCCTGGGACAACCTCGAGACGGTGCTCAAGACCAAGATCCAGTCCAAGAAGGCCCCGGACATCTATAACGGTGGCGCCATCTCCGGCTACGTGGGTGACGGCATCCTGGCCAAGGCGGAAGACATTGCCTCCAAGGACACTCTGGAGAACTTCCAGGATTCCTTCGCCGACGCCGAGAAGGTGGGCGGCACTCAGTACGGCCTGCCGTTCATCGCCTCCGACCGTGCGCTGTTCTACAACAAGGACCTGATGAAGGAAGCCGGAGTCAAGGACGTCCCCAAGACCTGGGACGAGCTGCTGAGCGCATCCAAGGCGATCAAGGACAAGACCGGCAACCCGGGCTACGGCATGCCGCTGGGCTCGGAAGAGGCGCAGGCCGAGGCCATGCTCTGGGTCGTGGGCAACGGCGGTTCCTTCGGCGATGAAGAGAACATCACGGTTGACGACCCCAAGAACGTGGAGGCCTTCGATCAGATGAAGAAGATGATCGATTCCGGCGCCACTCAAGCCAACCCCGGCTCCACGCAGCGCACTCCGATGATGTCCGGATTCGTTCAGGGCAAGATGGGCTTCGTCTACGCACTGCCGCAGACCATGCAGGAGATCGAGAAGACCAACCCTGACCTCAACTACGGCATCGCACAGCCGGCCACCAAGGACGGCTCCGCCGTGACGCTCGGCGTGGGCGACCGCCTGGCCTCGTTCTCCCAGTCCGAGGCCAAGCAGAAGGCGGTCACCGAGTTCATGGACTTCTTCTTCTCCGACGAGCAGTACCAGAACTTCGTGGAGAAGGAGGGCTTCCTGCCCACCACCAAGTCGGCTTCCGAGAAGATGGCCTCCGACGAGGACCTGAAGCCCTTCCTGGACCTGCTGCCTGACGCCCAGTTCTACCCCACCACCAACCCGGCCTGGAGCGCCACCGACGGTGCGTTCAAGTCGCTGATGGGCAAACTGCAGTCCAGCTCCGGCGCCGATGTCGCCAAGCAGATCCAGGCCAAGGCAGACGCCGCGTCCTGATCTTTGACCCGTGACGGGTCCCCTCGTCTCGACGTCGAGGGGCCCGTCGCGGGCACTACCAACTGCCTCCGTTCCGCGCCTGGGGCCAACCCGCGCGGGACGGAAGGCCCCTTTTCTGGCTCTTTTGCCCTACCTGTGGGCACGGCACCAGAACCCCCTGACGACACCAGCCACGGAAGCGTGAGGCATGAGTACGCAGGCCACCGCCCCTGAGCGGAACACACCACCTGAACCGGACACAGACCGTCGGGCACCAAAGCGCCGCACGGCGCGCCGCACCGGCGGCGGCTTCTGGGCCGCACTGCCCTGGCTGACGCCGGCCATCATCCTGATCTTCGTGGTGGTGGTCTTCCCGGCCGTCTACATGATCTACAGTTCGCTGCGGAAGATCGGCATGTCCGGGCTGAACCAGGGATGGGCGGAGCCCGGCGGGAACACACCGGACTGGGGGATCTTCTCCAACTTCGCCCGCGTGTTCACCGACCCGAACCTGCCCCGCATCCTGCTCAACTCCGTGGTGTGGGTCGTGGTGGTGGTCCTCTTCACCGTGATCATCTCCCTGGCTCTGGCGCAGTTCCTCTCCAAGCCGTTCCCCGGCCGACGCCTGGTGCGCATGGCCGTGGTGGTGCCGTGGGCGGCGTCCGTGGTCATGACGACCACAGTCTTCTACTACTCGATGGACCCCAACTACGGGGTGCTGAACAAGTTCCTTCAGCAGCTTCACCTGGTGGATGGCGACGGGTTCGGGTTCACCAAGAACCCTGTGTCGGCACTGATTTCCGCGATGGTCGTGGCCATCTTCGTGTCCCTGCCCTTCACGGTCTACACGCTACTGGCCGGCGTGCAGTCGGTGCCCGGGGAGACCCTTGAGGCCGCGACCGTGGACGGCGCCGGACGTTGGCGCACCTACTTCTCCGTCGTCCTGCCGCAGCTGCGCAACTCCCTGGCCGTGGCGGTGTTGATCAACATCATCAACGTGTTCAACAACCTGCCGATCCTGCAGGTGATGACGGGTGACCTACCAGGGTATGAGTCGGACACCCTGATGACCTACATCTTCAAGACCATGCAATTGGACCAGCGCATCGACATCGCCTCAGCCCTCTCAGTGGTCAACTTCGCCGTGGTTGCCGTGATCGTGGCGATCTACGTCAAGACCGTCAAGCCGCTGAAGGAGGTCTGAGCATGGTCGCGCAAGCTCCTCACAAGACGCCCAGCCTGAAGAAACCGTTCCTGACGGTCACGGACAGGGCCCCGCGCAAGGTCGTGGTGCGCCGCATGATCATCGGCCTCGTGATCGCCCTGATCTTCCTGATCCCGTACCTGGTGATGTTCGCAGGGTCGCTGAAGACCAAAGAGGAGATCCTCTCCTACGACCCCACCTACCTGCCCAAGGACGGGTGGCACTGGGACAACTACGCGAACATGTGGTCAACGCCGGAGACCCCACTGCCGCAGAACCTGATCTCCACGATCATCATCGCGGTCGCGGCAACACTGGTTGTGTTGCTGGTGGCCGTCCCGGCGGCCTACTACACGGCGCGTTTCCGCTTCCCGGGCCGCATGGCGTTCATGGGCCTGGTCATCCTGACCCAGATGCTGCAGCCTGCCATCCTCACCACCGGCCTGTTCCGAGAGATGCAGCTCTTCGGGATCGACGACACCTGGCTGGCGATGATCCTGGTCAACGCTGCCTTCAACCTGGCGTTCGCGACCTGGATGATGCACTCCTTCTTCGCCGCCGTTCCCAAGGAAGTGGACGAGGCCGCTCAACTGGATGGAGCGGGCAAGCTGCGGACGCTGTTCAAGGTGAACCTGCCCTTGGTGTGGCCCGGCATCGTGACCGCCGTGATCTTCACCTTCGTGTCTGCCTGGAACGAGTTCGCCGCCTCCCTGGTGATCCTGACGACCGCAGAGAACCAGCCGCTGTCCGTGGCTCTGACGAAATTCGTTGGCCAGTACGCCACGAGTTGGCAGTTCGTCTTCTCGGTCTCGATCCTGTCCATCGTTCCCGTGGTGATCCTGTTCTTCTTCATCGAGAAACGGTTGATCGGTGGCCTGGCGGCCGGCGCGGTGAAGTGATTCGGCAGCACTCGGGGGCGGAGAAACCGTTGAGGGGTTGGAGAATATGGGTATGAATCGGACGGAGCGTGGGAACCGGATCCTGGAGATCCTTGCAGACAACGGCAGCGTGGACGTGGAGCAGCTGGTGTCCGGTCTGGGCGTCTCCCCGGCCACGGTGCGCCGCGACCTTGACGCGCTCGCTGAGAAGGAACTGCTGGTCCGCACCCATGGTGGTGCCACGAGGGGCGGCGTGGCCTATGACCTTCCGCAGCGCTACCGTTTGGGGGACGACGACGCCAAGCGTTCCGTCGCGGCCAGGGCAGCAGCCAAAGTCTCTCGAGGGATGACCGTGGGGATGACGGGTGGGACCACCACGGGGATCATCGCCCAGCTACTGGGGATGCGTCCGGATCTGCGCAGTGAGAACGGCCGGCCCTCGCTGACGGTGGTGACGAACTCGGTGAACATCGCGTCCACCCTGGCGGTGCGCCCGCACATCAAGGTGGTGGTCTCCGGGGGCGTGATGCACCCGGCGTCCTATGAATTGGTGGGGCCTTGGGCGGTCCAGACGCTGGGTGGGCTCTCCTGCGACCTGGCGTTCATCGGCGTGGACGGTATGACGCCGCAGGGCGGATTCACGGTCCACGAGGAAGACGAGGCCGAGCTGAACGCGCTGATGGCCAGGCGGGCCCGCGAGGCGTGGGTGGTCACGGACTCCAGCAAGGCCGGCCACACCGCCTTCGCCGCGTTGCCGGAGGTGAAGGGCATCGGCCTGATCACCGATACCGGTCTGTCTGCGCAGGACCGCAAGGCATGGGCCGCCAAGGGTGTGGAGGTCATGCTGGCCTGAGCGGGACCCTCGCCCGAACCCAGCGGGTCAGACCCGGCGGGCACCGCCGTCGGGCAGGATGAGGAACGGATCAACGCGCTCGCCGAGGCCCGGGAACAAGGGCAGACCGAGTGCGCGGGCGGGCGTGGTCGTTGCGGCCGCGACGGCGTGGGGCAGCGCCACTCCGGCGGCAACGACGTTGCGGACGGCGACGTCCATGGTGAGCGTGGACCCGGCGATGGACCCCGGCCCGTCGGGACCAACGATGCGGGCCACGCCGTCCGCCACCACCACGGGCAGGGAACCGAGCATGTACTGCCCGTCGGCGCTGCCGGTGGCGGACATGGCGTCGGTGATCAGCCCGACGCGCCCGGGCGCCGCGGCGAAGAGGGTGCGGATCAGGGTGGGCGTCACGTGGACCAGGTCGGCGATGAGCTCCAGGGTGACATGAGGAGAGTCCAACGCCGCGCCGATGGGGCCGGGTTCGCGATGATGAAGTCCCGGCATGCCGTTGAACGTGTGCGTGAGGATCGAGGCACCCGCGTCGAAGGCGGCCAGCGCGGTGGCGTAGTCGCAACTGGTGTGCCCCACGGCGACCATGACGCCCTGTTCCACGAGCCAGTTCGTCGCGACGAGTCCCGGGTCGTGTTCCGGAGCGATGGTGATCTGGGTGAGGTGCCCTGCACAGGCGTCGTAGAGGCGCTGCACGTCCGCCAGGGAGGCGGGGAGAAGGTGCTCGGGAGCGTGGGCGCCGCGGTGCCCGTGGTCCAGGAAAGGTCCCTCCAAGTGGATGCCTGCCAGGGCCTCGTGATGCCCGACGGCGGCGGCCAGCCTGGCGGCGGCCGTCGCCTCGGTGTCCATCGGGTTGGTGACCAGCGAGGCCACGAGCGTACGGGTGCCGTGATCCGTGTGGGCGGCGATGGCCGGGGTGAAGTCGGTGTCCTCGTCGAAGGCCACCCCGCGTCCTCCGTGGCAGTGGCCGTCCACCCAACCACTGGTGAGCAGCGCGGACTCGGCGTGGATGACCGCGATATCGGATACGCCGTGGGGCAGAAGTGACAGCCAGCTGTCACCGGATCCTTCTGCGACGAGTCGTCCTTGGTCCACGGCGATCCAATCCCGGCCAGGGGGCTGCGGGGAGGTGACCCCGGTGAGGTGATCCGTCCGGGTGGCGGAATGGATGATGCGCACTGTGCGGGTCCTCTGTTGTTCCATTGGGAAGCGTCCGCGGAAGACGTCGCGGACCGCCTGGCTCCAGGGGTGTTCTGCCTAGGTATCCAGCATAAACTTCCGGGTATGGACGTTGTGATCTCAGCTACCGTGCAGGAGTCGGCTCGACGTGCCGGTGGCCAGGTCATCAGGGCCATCGAGAACGACCCGCATTTGGTGTTGGGGGTCGCCACTGGGTCGTCGCCGCTGGGGATCTATCAAGAGGTGTCTCGGGCCATCGGACAGGGGCTGGACGTCTCAGGGATCACCTGTTTCGCGCTGGACGAGTATGTGGGTCTCTCGGTCGATCACCCACAGAGCTATCACCACGTGGTGCAACAGACCATCGCGGAGCCCTGGGGGCTGAAGCCGGCGCAGCTCCATGTTCCGGACGGGAACGCGGCGGACCCCAGAGCTGCCGCGGCCGCCTACGATGCCGCCATCGCCGCAGCGGGCGGCGTGGGACTGCAGATCCTGGGCATCGGTTCCAACGGACACATCGGCTTCAATGAGCCTGGCTCCTCGCTGGCATCGCGCACCCGCATCAAGACCCTGCATCCGCGGACACGGGCGGACAATGCACGCTTTTTCGACGAGGACCAGAGCGCCGTCCCGCTGCACTGCATCACTCAGGGGATCGGGACCATCCTGGATGCGGGGCGGGTGCTGCTGATCGCAGAGGGTCACACCAAGGCGGAGGCGGTGGCCGGCATGGCAGAGGGGCCGGTGTCGGCATCCTGCCCGGCGTCAGCGTTGCAGTTGCACCCGCATGTGCAGGTTTTCCTGGACGAAGGTGCTGCCTCCGGACTGAAACATCGTGAGTACTACGACCATGCCGTGACTCACGCGAGTGATCTGGATCTCTGATTCCCCGGCGCGATTCAAAGAATTCGGCGCGACCTTGACATTAAAGTGACAAGGATCACTATTAGAATCCATTTTCCTCAAGGGGAAGGCAATTTGTGAGGCAGGTCTCCTGCTGGAGGATTTCTAGCCCCAGCCGAGTTCATGGAGGCGTTCCTCATTGATGCCGAGGTGATGTCCGATCTCGTGGACGAGTGTGATCCTCAACTCTTTCACCACGTCCGGCCAGCCCGTGCATTCGTGTTCGAAGGTCTCCTTGAACAGCACGATCCGATCCGGGAGTTGCCCCACCTCGTCCCGTCCGCGCTCCGTCAGGGCAATCCCGTCGTAATAGCCGAAGAGCTGTGTGTCCGGATGCTCCCAAGGCGCGGGATCATAGCGATCTTCGACGAAAACCTGGACGTTGTCCAAGGGGTCCGTGAGCTCAGCCGGCAGGAGGCGGAAGGCTTCGGAGGCCGCGTACTCGAAGAGATCCGTACTCATCTGGAAGGGCATGGGGCCAGCCTACGAGGGGTACCTGGCCCGGGTCATGGGCGCGGGCGAAGTTCCTTGATGAGGACGCCGAGGAAACTGCGGTTAGCGCCAGGGCGATAAGTCGTCTAAGCTTGTCAGGCAACCTCCGGGTAGTTCCGGTGGATGCGCCCCTATCGTCTAGCGGCCTAGGACACCGCCCTTTCACGGCGGCGACACGGGTTCAAATCCCGTTGGGGGTACGGACGGACTACCGATTTGGAAGTCCGCCAGAAAGTCTGATAAGCTTTCAACTTGTGAGGAACGCGGAAACGCGTTGATCACTAGGCCCTGTAGCGCAGTTGGTTAGCGCGCCGCCCTGTCACGGCGGAGGTCGCGAGTTCAAGTCTCGTCAGGGTCGCAGCGAGTCTCCTGTTTCGATGGGAAACTCAAAAACGGCCATCGAAAGATGGCCGTTCGGCTCTGTAGCTCAGTTGGTAGAGCGTACGACTGAAAATCGTAAGGTCACCGGATCGACGCCGGTCGGAGCCACTTTCGAATACCCCCGGCGATCCCGGGGGTTTCGTTTTGCCCGGGCCTTGCACCCGGTCGCGGTGAGGACGCCACCGTCCCACGACCCACCCTTCGCGAGCAGGCCAACCGGACGGCCCGGTTCATCAGCGTCGGCGAGCCGCGAACTCGGTTACAGTGACGGTGGGTTCGAACCGTCCGCGCCGCACTGGAGACCAATATGACCTCGCAGTATCCCCAGCAGCCGAACTATGGCTACCCGCCGCCGTATCAGCAGCCGTACCAATACGGTCCTCCGCGTCCGGTGCGCAGACCCCCGGGCCCGCCGGGGCTCGGTATCGCGGGCCTGGTCATGGCAGGCGTCGCGCTCGTGGCCTCCGTGATCTGGGACTTTGTCTGCGTGTCACAGTTCCGGTCGGCCTTGATCGAGGTGGGCAACTCCTACGACTACAACGAGGACCGCATGATCTCGATCTTCGGGGTTGCCGTCCTGATCCAGATGGGGCTCTCGCTCCTGGGAACCGCCGCGTTGGTCGTCTCCATCATCGCCACCGCAACGAACAAGGGTAGGGCGCCGGGGATCGCCGGCATCGTCGTGGCAGGCGCCGCCCCCATCATCTCCTACACCGTCTTCATGATCGCTGTGGCGGCGCTGCCACTGGATCCGGAGATCTGGGACTCGTGGGACGCAGAGTACTCAACTGTCTTGCCGTACCTGCTTTCGCTGCGAGGCTGACGACACCGCGTCTCATCCGACCTACGTGCCCCGGGCGGCGCCACCTGGCGCGGACCGGGGCACGCGTCGTCGGGCACGCGTCGTCGGGCCTGCACCCGGTCTGTCCGGGTCGACTCAGCCGGCGCGGCCCAACATCCGGATCGAGGCCCAGCGGCGCACCAACCTGTGGTGGGCGGCGGCAGCAGTGGTCACATCGCCTTCGGCCAATGCCTCCACGCCGGCGTGCAGATCGCCGACCGACTCGTCGGGCCACACCAGCCTGGCCAGCAGCCCGTAGTCCAGTTCAACCATGGAATCCGGGTGGAAATCCTCCAACCAATCCATGAGATTGACCAGCTCATCCACAAGGGGAAGCTCGTCAGCGGCTTGGGCCAGGAGCGTGGCGGTCCGGTGGGCGCGTTCCAGCGCGAGCGTCAACGTCGTGTGGATGCGTGCCGAGGTGAGGAGCTCGTCCACATCGTCGATCTCCACGGGTTCGTCTTCATCGAACAGGGAGAACCAGGCCAACGGGATGCCCCAGACGGCCTCCTGCGTGAAGACGAGTTCGTCATCCAACCACATGCCCTGCTCCTGGAGACGCTCCGCGTGCGCCTCCACCGCGGCGTCCGGCAGGATCGCCTCCGTGAGAACCGTCGGAATGTTCTCCTCCAGGATCCCGGCGGACGACCCGGCCCTGAGCGGCAGCTGATCCGGGCACCAGAACGAGGCGGTCCCATCGGGGGTACGCGCATGGAGAACCCGATAACTCTCCGTGGTCTCGTGCGGGAAAGGATCGGTGACCGCACGCGTCACACGAGAGAGCAGCGCGGTGCGGGCCTCCGACTCGAAGGCTTGCCTCGACCGCGGCGGCTGCTCCCGGATCAGCAGCTGATCGGTGTCGTCGAATGCGCGCAGCGGCGAGAAGACCCGTAGATATGCCGTGGGTGGCAGATTGAGCAGTATGCCGGCGGGAAGTCGAGTGTCCATGCCTCCTGCTCCTGTCTTACGGTTGCGACTTCAGCGGTTCAATGGTGGCGGCGCCGTGTGCGGTCAGTCCAGAGTCACGATGACCGGTGCATGGTCGGATGCGCCCTTGCCCTTGCGCTCGTCACGGTCCACCTGGGCGTCCGTGACCCGGTTGGCGAGGGCGGGGGAGAGCAGCTCGAAATCGATGCGCATCCCCTCCTTCTTGGGGAAGCGCAGCTGCGTGTAGTCCCAGTACGTGTACACGCCGGGTCCGGGATGACGCTCACGCATCGGGTCCTGCAGGCCGGCGTCGATGAAGGACTGGAAGGCCTCCCGCTCCGGAGCCGATACGTGGGTCATCCCGTTGTCCCGGAAGAAATCGATGTCCCACACGTCCTCATCGCGGGGCGCGATGTTCCAGTCGCCCACCAGGGCCAACTGCAGTTCCGGATCCTGCGCCAGCTGCTCAGAGGTGTGGTTCTTCAGGATGTCCAGCCAGTTGAGCTTGTAGCCCATGTGCTCGTCTTGCAGACCGCGCCCATTGGGGACGTACAGGCTCCAGACGCGCACGTCGCCGCAGGTGGCGCCGATGGCTCGGGCCTCCTGCACAGGGTCTTTGCCGCCCTTGCCGAACGTGGGCTGGCCGGGGAAGGTCCTCTCCACGTCGTCCAGGCCCACCCGCGAGGCGATCGCGACGCCATTCCACTGGCTGAACCCGAAGTGCGCCACCTCGTAGTCCAGACGCTCAAAGAGCTCCCAGGGGAAGTTCTCGTCCTTGCACTTGGTCTCCTGGATGGCGAGGACGTCCACGTCGCTTCGCTCCAGGAAGGCCTCCACACGGTCGGCACGGGCACGGAGGGAGTTCACATTCCAGGTAGCGATCTTCACGGCCTCCACGCTACCGGATCCCGATGCCCGACGACGCGGGGCCGGGCAGGTGCCGCGCGGCACCTACCCGGCCCCGCGTCGTCGGGCAGTGATGCTACTTCTTGCGCAGGTTGGGGAAGTCCGTGTCCTTGAATTCCTGGCCGTGGGCGGCCATACCCTCGGGAGCGTCACCCGCATGCCGGGCCTCTTCCGCCTCTCGCAGCTCCACACGGCGGATCTTGCCAGAGATGGTCTTGGGTAGCTCAGCGAACTGCAGGCGGCGAATGCGCTTGAACGGGGCCAGCGTCTTGCGGCAGAAGCCCAGGATGTCCTCTGCGGTTTCCGCGGACTCCTCGTAGCCGGCGGTGAGGACGACGAAGGCCTTGGGGACGGAGAGACGGATGGGGTCCGGTGACGGGACCACGGCGGCCTCCGCCACCGCAGGGTGCGTGATGATGACGGATTCCAGCTCGAACGGGCTCAACTTGTAGTCGGAGGATTTGAACACGTCGTCCGCGCGACCCACGTAGGTGATGATGCCGTTCTCGTCTCGCTCAGCGATATCACCGGTGTGATAGATCCCGTCTCGCATCGCAGTGGCGGTCTTCTCGGGATCGTTCAGGTAGCCCTTCATCAGGCCGACCGGAGCCGGATCCAGCCGCAGGCAGATCTCGCCGGCATCGGCTTCCTGGCTCGTGGCCGGATCCACCAGGATCACGTCGAAGCCCGGCATGGGGTACCCCATGGCCCCGATCTTCACGCGGGCCGCCGGCGGATTGGCGATCTGAACCGTGGTCTCGGTCTGCCCGAAACCGTCGCGGATCGTGGGGCCCCAAGCCTGCGCCACACGGTCGATCACTGTGGCATTGAGCGGTTCACCCGCGGACACCAACTTCTGCGGTGGGGTCTTGAGGTGGCTCAGATCCGCCTGGATCAGCATGCGCCACACCGTGGGAGGTGCGCAGAAGCTGGTCACGTTCTCCTGGGACATCTGATCCATCAGGGCGCGGGCGTTGAAGCGCGAGTAGTTGTAGACGAACACGGTGGCCTCGGCGATCCACGGGCCGAAGAAATTGGACCAAGCGTGCTTGCCCCAGCCGGGGGAGGCCACGTTCAGGTGAATGTCGCCGGGCTCCAGACCGATCCAGAACATGGTGGACAGATGCCCCACGGGGTAGGACACATGCGTGTGTTCCACCAGCTTTGCCTGCGACGTGGTGCCGGACGTGAAGTACATCAGCAGCGGTTCCTCCGCTGCGGTCTCCTGTGCCGGCGTGTAGTCGGCACTCTCTGCGGATGCGTCCGCGTAGTGCTTGGCGTTCGGGGCCGCGTCGTCCACATCGATCAGCGTGTAATCGCCGGGAACGTCGTCGAACTTCTTGAGGTCGCTGGTTCCGGCCACCGCCCACGTGGCACCGCCGCGCTGCACGCGGTCCGTGAGGTCGTCGGCGACCATCTGCGTGGTGGTGGGAATGACCACGGCACCGAACTTGAAGGCCGCCAGCGTGAACTCCCACAGCTCCTGCCGGTTGGGAAGCATGACGATGATCTTCTCGCCACGCTTCATCCCGATCTCACGGAACCAGTTGGCCACACGGTTGGAGCCCTCGCTCAGGCTCTTCCAGGTGCGGGCGGTACGGGTGCCGTCCTCCTCGACGATGACCAGGGCCTCCTGATCGCCGCGTTCCGAGGCGGCGACGGCGTCGAACCAGTCCAGCGCGAAGTTGAAGTGGGTGAAACGCGGCCACGCGAACTCGGCGCGGGCGCGGGCATAGTCCTCACGCACCTCGAGGAGGAAATCGCGGGCTGCGCGATACTCGTCTGTCACGGACATGGTGTCTCCCTTGACTTCCGCGGATCTGGTTCCGGTTCTTATAGCTCTTGGCGTGCCCACCGTGTGGGGTGGACCACGAGTTCTGCAGTCTCACGTTAGCGGACTGACCGGCTCAGATCGGGATCGGCGCCGGGGGAGGAAAGGAGTGTGACGGCTTCCGGGCTTTCTCCCGAGGGTTTCCGTCATTGCCTCAGGGGTTATCCATGCTGCGGTGACGGAAAGCCTGGGGGGGAGAGGACGCAGCGGACGCCCAACTGTGGGAGGACGCAGCGGACGCCCAACTGTGGGAGGAGGTGACGGACACGCAATCCTGGGAGGAGGCGACGGACACTCAACCGTGGGAGGGCGCGACGGAATGCCTCAGGAGCAAGGAAGCGAGGCTCAGCTCAGCAGATCCTGCACCGAGTCCATGACGAAGTTGGGGCGGAACGGGAAGCGCGCGATGTCGCCGCGATGCGTGATCCCCGAGAGCACCAGGAAGGTGCGCAGCCCGGCCTCCATGCCGGCGATGATGTCGGTGTCCATCCGGTCGCCGATCATTCCGGTGGACTCCGAGTGAGCCTGGATGCGGTTCATGGCGGAGCGGAACATCATCGGGTTGGGCTTACCGACCACGTACGGCACACGCCCTGTGGCCTTGGAGATGAGGGCAGCGATGGCGCCGGTGGCGGGAAGGACACCCTCCAGCGACGGCCCGGTGGCGTCCGGGTTGGTGGAGATGAACCGAGCTCCGTCCATGATCAGACGGATGGCCTTGGTGATGGCTTCGAACGAGTACGTGCGGGTTTCCCCGAGCACCACGAAGTCGGGGTCGGTGTCGGTGAGGATCACCCCGGCCTCATGCAGCGCGGTGGTCAGCCCTGCCTCGCCGATGCAGTAGACGCGGGCAGTCTTCTGCTGGTCGGCGATGAACGCTGCCGTCGCCAGTGCGGACGTCCAGATGTTCTCCTCCGGGATCTCCAGCCCGGAGGAGGCCAGGCGTGCGGCCAGGTCTCGCGGCGTGTAGATGGAGTTGTTGGTGAGGACCAGGTAGTTCAGTCCCTGATCGCGCCACCCCTGCAGCAGGTCGGCCGCGCCAGGGATCGGCTCGTTCTCATGGACCAGGACGCCGTCCATGTCCGTGAGCCAGGATTCGATGCCTTCGATCGCGGTATTCATCAGTTCTTCCACCAGGTATCGAGGATGGTCACGGGCACGGTGCGCTTGTGACGCGTGCGGAGGAACTTCTCCTCCAGCAGATCTGCCACCGACTCGGGGACGTCCTGACCCTCCAGGTAGGCGTTGACGTCGTCGTAGCTCACCCCGAGTTCGTCCTCGTCCGTGCGGCCGGGGTTCAGGTCGAGCAGGTCAGCGGTGGGCTCCTTGGTGGCCAGCGACTCCGGGGCACCGAGGTAGCGCAGCAGCTCCGAGTTCTGGGCCTTGTGCAGCCCGAACAGGGGCAGGATGTCGGCTCCGCCGTCTCCGAACTTCGTAAAGAACCCGACCACGGATTCCGCGGCGTGGTCGGTGCCGACCACCAGCAGCCCGCGGTCGCCCGCAATGGCGTACTGGGCAATCATCCGCATGCGTGCCTTGGTGTTGCCGCGAGTGAAATCGGAGAGGTCGGAACCGGTGGCGCCGTGGTACGCAGCGGCGATCCCATCGACTCCGGGCTTCACGTTGAGGCTCAAGCTGGTGCGAGGCTTGATGAAGTCCAGTGCGGCTTGGGCATCGTCCTCGTCGGCCTGGACACCGTAGGGCAGGCGGACCGCCACGAAATCGACGTCCTCGCCCTGCTCGCGCAGGCCTTCGACGGCCAGCTGAGCCAGTCGACCCGCCAACGAGGAATCGATGCCGCCGGAGATACCGAGGACAAAACCCTTGGCATGGGCGAAGTGCAGGTAGTCCTGCAGGAACTTCACCCGCCGAGCCACCTCCTGAGCCGGGTCGATCTCAGGCTGTACGCCAAGTTCTGTGATGATCTGCTGCTGGAGCTCTCGCATGGCTCCAACAGTAATGACACCAGAGGGCCCACGGGAAGCGACGCGCTGCCGGGCGGCCCGGTGCAACGCAACCGGAACCGCCCTGCAACACGTCGGTATCGACGGATCGGATCAGCCGGTGTAGGTGAAGGTGACCTTGTTGCCCTTGATGGTCAGGGTTCCCGTGAACTGGAAGTTCATGTCCGCTTCCAGCTTGGCGTCCTCGCCGTCCTGCTTCACGGTGGCCTCGACGGAGGCCTGCCCGTCCTTACCCTCCACCGTGGCGTTGTTGACGCTCAGGTCGGGATAGGACTTGGTGGGTTCCTTGTCCAGGGTCCACTTGATGTTCTCCACGGTCTTGCCGCCTGCATCAGCGCCGAACGGGCACTGCTTCGGGGCGATCTCCGTGGAGGCGATGCACGCATTCAGCCAGGAATCGACCGACTTGTTCGCTTCCTTCTTGAACGCAGAGTTCAGGGTGCCTGCCAGCGAGGTGCTGCCGAGGTCGGTGGCTTTCGGGTCAGGGTCCGAAGCGACCGCGAGTCCGGAAGCCTGGAACGACTTCGCCTTGGGGTAGTTCACGAACTTCGTGTCGGTGCGTTGAATCGTGTAGTTGCCGGGGAGCACGAAGAGCCGGTGGGTGGAGTAATCGTCGGTCTTACCGGGCAGTGTCACGTCCACGGTGTTGGCCTTCACCTTGGCGCCGCCACCATCCGTGACGTCCAGCGCAGGCAGGGACGCGGTGGCAACCTTCCACGGTGCGTCAGCGTCGGCGCGTGTCAGGCGTAGGGAGATCTGTTGCTCCTTGCCGCCTTGGCTCAGGGTGGCGGTCACTCCGGAGGTCAGGGCGTTGGAAGCGGGCACGCCGTAGGACTCCTTGGCCGGGGTGATGGCTTGGGGTCGGTTGCTCGCCTTCGAGTAGACCTTGTTGTTCAGCAGGGGGTGCTGGTTCGTTGCACCCTGCAGAGAGGAGATCTCCAACAGGTCGAGTGCACCCTGAGCATCGCCGTCCTTGAGGGCCCCGCCCAGGTCACGGACGGCGGCGGCCGGCGACCCCTTCTGGATGCTGGTGGGTATGGAGTCCACCGTGGAGCCCTGGGTGTCCTTGTCGTCGTTGTCACGTAGTGCGAAGAACAGGATCAGCGCGATCGCGACGATCACCACCACCACGCCTGTCAGGATGGCCCAGAGCAGCGTGCGGTTCTTCTTGGCCGGCTTGGCAGACCTGCGGCCCCGTTCGCGGGGGCGCAGGGGGAGCCCCTCGGCATTGACGGGGCCGGAAGGCACAGCGCCTTGGGGCGCGGCCACCGCTGTCGCGGTCACGTCGGGTTGGTCCTCGGCGGCCTGAGTGGCCGGGTCCACGAGCAGATCCGGGGAATACGGTTCCGCTATGACGGTCACGTCGTCATTGGGATCCGCGTCCTCGGGAGCCGTTTCCGGGTTGTCCTCGGCAGCCTCCCGGTCGTCCTCGGCGGCCTCCGTCCCGTGGTCCGGTTCGGATGTCGCCTGACCGTTGAGCAGTTGGTCCCACATCTCTTCCATGGCTGCGGATGCAGCTGGATCCTGGTCCTGTGGCACGGAAGAATCGTGGGACTCGGCGTCATCGTCCTGGGAGGGGATTCGTACGGCAGGGAGATCCCGCGTGGCGTCGATGTCGTCGTCCAGTTCCCAGCCCGACGGCGCGGAAATGGGCCCGGTGAACTCGCTTCCGGACCCAGCCTCTGGCTGGTTCTCGGGGGACGCCGGGTACTGCTGGTCTGCTTCGTCGACGTTTTGGTCGGGGTCGAGCTCGGAGTCGGGCTGCTCGGACCTACGGTCGTCGTGCGGCTGGCCGGACACGATCCTCCCTGATGAAGTGATGGGCCTTATCCCGAACAGACTACCAATCCAGGCGCTCGGCCCGGATATGATCGGGGTCATGAGCCTCGTTGAAGACCGCGCACGACTGCTGGAATTGATCAAGGACCTCGCCGTGGTCCGTGGGCGAGTGACCCTGTCATCGGGTAAGGAAGCCGACTACTACGTGGACCTGCGCCGGATCACATTGCACCACGAGGCCTCCATCTTGGTGGGGCGCACGCTGCTGGCCCTGTTGGACGAGGCAGACATCGAGTTCGAGACCGCCGGCGGATTGACCATGGGTGCCGACCCCGTGGGAACCGCCTTGATGCATGCAGCCCGCGAGGCGGGCCGGACCGTGGACGCCTATGTGGTCCGCAAGGCCCAGAAGTCCTACGGGATGGGCCGCCAGGTCGAAGGGCCCGGCGTCGAGAACCGCGCCTGCGTGGTGTTGGAGGACACCTCCACCACCGGTGGTTCCGCACTGACCGCCGTGGAAGGCGTCCGCAAGGCGGGTGGAGACGTCCGCGCCGTGGCCGTCATCGTGGACCGTGACACGGGCGCCAAGGAACGCATCGAGGCAGAGGCCGGCGTGCCGTACCTTGCTCTCTTCGGCAAGGACGAGCTCGGCCTGGACTGACTGGATCCAAGACAGCTTTCGGGCCCCGGCGCAGCACGTGTCTCACGTGTGGCCCGGGGCCCTTGTGTTGTCACGAACGAGCAGTGTTGTTGCGGGCCGTGCCACGTTGCTTCAGGCCCGGCCCGTCCCCAACATGTCCAGTCGGGAGGCGGCGCGGAACCAGTCGGTGGGCGGGTCCGCGACGTCCGACATCGCTGCGCGCTGCACCTGCGAGGTCACGGTCAGCCTGATATCGGCATCAACCAGGACATCCACCATGGTGACCAGCCGTTGGCGCGCGGGACGACTCAGCCGTGACAGCGGCTCCACGTCCAGCAGCACCCAGTCATCGAAGAGGGAGGCCAGGTCCAGCATGTCCTTGGAGGTCACGGGAGACTCCAGGAAGGTGAGAGCGTCGAACACCACCTGCCGCGAGCGCACGGCCAGAGCGGGGAGTGCATGGTGGTCCTTCAGGACGGTGGTGGCCTCGGACGCCGCTACCGGAGCGATCCCTGCCATGGCGGAGGCCGCGGTCGCGGGCGGAATGGACGTGCCGCCGTCGGGCATGGAACCGCGCGAGACCACCCATGCGCCGGACGCGAAGCGGGTGCCTGCACCGCCGCCGAGCCGGCGGTAATCCGTGGCACCGAGCAGCTCGCGGACCTCGAAACAACGGCGCAACGTCTCGATCCCGGGCTGGACCACGTGGTGGTAGACGCGGTGCGGGAGCAGGCCCTCCGGCGCGTAGTTGGACGTGATCAGTGTCGGGATGTGGCGCTCGGCGATCTCGGCAAGCAGGCGGTTCAGGAGTGCGGCCGCGCCGGGGTCCTGAACGTGCAACTCGTCGAAGAAGAACAGTCGGGTCCCGGAGAGGAGGTCCTGGACTGTGGCCTCGATCGCGGTGTGGGCGCTGACCTTGGCGCCGAGGCGTTCTTGGAGGGCCAGGAAGAACTGGTGGAAGTGCACGCGGCGCTTGTTGGCCTCGGGGACCGGAGCTGCAGCGAAGACCTGACCGAGCAGCCACGTCTTCCCACGGCCTGCGGAGCCGTGGACAAAACAGCCCACCGGAATCCCTGCAGGAGGCTCCTCCTCCAGGGCACGGTCCAGCCAGCTGCCGAGCTGGCCCAACAGGTGCTCCTGCGCCGAGTCGAGGCTGATCTCTCCGCTGTCTCGGAGGGCATGGCGGACGCGTTCCGCAATCGACTCGTTGGTCAGAGCTGCATCGAATTCGGTCACAAATATCAAGCGTAATGCCAAGCGGGTCCGCAGTGCTGCGGTTGGGCGGGAGGGAACGGCGTCTGGCTCTTGACCGTGTCCCTTGCAACGACAAGAGTCGTGACATGAGGGAGTGCGTCGTCGGGCTCGTCCTGCAGGCGTTGCGAACTCGACGTCGCGCCTGCTCGCTGAGCACATCACCGTGCACTGGAACGGGCGGCGTACCCGAACAAGCAAGGGATGAGGTCAAGCGGTGAAGAAGCTGATCAACAACGTGGACGACGTGGTTCACGACTCTCTGGTGGGTGTGGCCGCGGCTCACCCCGAACTGCGAGTGGACCTGGAACAGCGTGTGGTCTACCGAGGGGATGCCCCGAAGCAGGGGAAGGTCGGCCTGGTCTCCGGCGGCGGCTCAGGGCACGAGCCGCTGCACGGCGGTTACGTCGGTACCGGCATGCTGGACGCAGCAGTGGCCGGTGAGGTCTTCACCTCACCCACCCCCGACCCCATCGCCGAGGCCACCAAGGGCGTGGACGGCGGAGCGGGCGTGCTGCACATCGTGAAGAACTACACCGGCGACGTCATGAACTTCGAGATGGCGGCCGAGCTCGCCAATGCGGAAACGGGGGTGGACGTGCGCTCGGTGATCGTGGACGACGACGTCGCGGTGCAGGACTCCCTCTACACGGCAGGACGCCGCGGGGTGGGTCTTACCGTCTTCGTGGAGAAGCTCGCCGGTGCCGCGGCCGAGGAAGGCGCCGATCTCGACGCGGTCGAGGCCGTCGCCAAGAAGGTGGTGGCCAACGGCCGCTCCTACGGCATCGCGCTGACCAGTTGTACGGTCCCGGCTGCGGGGGAACCCACCTTCGACCTTCCCGAGGACGAGATGGAGCTCGGCATCGGCATCCACGGCGAGCCGGGCCGTAAGCGGGTTCCGCTGGCGTCGGCCAAGGAGATCGCCAAGGACCTCGTTGACCCCATCCTGGATGACCTGGACTTCACCGGGGCGCCGGTGATCGCGATGCTCAACGGCATGGGCGCCTCCCCGCTGCTTGAGCTCTACCTGGTCTACGGCGAGGTCGCGGCGTTGCTGGCCGAGCGCGGGGTCACGGTTGAACGCCGCCTGGTGGGTGACTACATCACCTCGCTCGACATGGCCGGTTGCTCGCTGACGCTCATGCGGGCGGACGAGGAGGATCTGCGCCTCTTCGATGCCCCGGTGAACACGTCCGGCCTGAGGTGGGGAGCCTGATGAGCACGCTCGATATCGCCACGCTGACCGCCTGGATCGACGCCTACCGCGACGCGATCGCGGAGCACAAGGACGAGCTGACGGATCTGGACCGCGCCATCGGGGACGCCGACCACGGCTCCAACATGGCCCGTGGCACGCAGGCCGCCGCCGAGAAGCTGGCGGAGGCGCCTCCGGCCACCGTTGCGGATCTGGGCAAGGCCGTCGGGATGACGCTGGTGTCCACGGTGGGTGGGGCCTCGGGCCCGCTCTACGGCACGTTCTTCCTGCGTTTCGGCGTGGGCGCAGGAGCCGTGTCAGAGCTGGACGGCGATGGGCTTGCCAAGGCCTTCCGCGCCGGGCTGGACGGTGTCCTGGCCCGCGGGAAGGCGGAACTGGAGGACAAGACCATGGTGGATGCCCTCACCCCCGCCGTCGAGGCATTGGAGTCCGGTGGCGACGATCTCGTCGCCACGGTGAGCGCCGCGGCTGACGCGGCCGAGGTCGGTCGCGACGCCACGGTGCCGCTGGTGGCACGCAAGGGTCGTGCCTCGTATCTGGGGGACCGCAGCGCCGGCCACATGGACCCCGGGGCCGCCTCCACCGCCCTGCTGCTGCGCACCCTGGCGCAGGTGCTCGCCGCATGAGCGCACGGGTCGGTCTCGTCCTCGTCTCCCACTCGCGCGCGCTCGCCGAGGCCGCGCGCGGCCTGGCCACGGAGGCCTCGCCGGGCCAGTTGCCGCCCATGGCGGTCGCCGCAGGAATGCCCGACGGCGGGTTCGGCACCGACGCCGCCGCCGTCGCCATGGCCTGTGAGGAGGTTCTTGGCGAGGTCGGGGCCGACCCGGGCCACGGTGTGGTGGT
>NZ_JALAGT010000001.1 GCF_022712295.1 Galactobacter sp. | reverse complement strand
GGGGCTCGGGGCGCGTGGGCTGGGGGCGCGGCCCCGGGTTCTGCCCCCACCGGGGGGGGGGGGGGCGGGTGTTTCTCCCCCCCCCCCCACGACCCTGCTCTTTCACGCCTGGGAACCGTCAAGCTCCCAGGACCGATCACTCACTCACTTCAGGCTCTTCAGCGTGAAGTTGTAGACGCTGGTCTGACCGGAGATGATCTGCGCCTTCTTGGTGGCCGGGATGTAGCCGTTGGCGGAAACCGTGAGGGTCAGCGGAGCGTTGGACTTCTGCATCCAGTACGCGTAACGCCCATCCTTGTCGGTCCGCAGCGTGACGTCGTACGAGATGCCGTCCAGATGCACCACGGCGTCCTCGAGCGGGCCGTCCTCACCCGAAACCACACCGGTGATCTTGCCCCAACCTGCGGGCGCCTTCACCGTCATCGCCACCGCGACCTCCGCAGCGGGGTACGGAGTCGTGGCGGACGGAGTCAGCGTCGCCGAGTAGATGCCGGGCTGGTCCACATCAGCGGTGATCTCCGTCGTGACCGTCACCGACTTGCCGGGTGCCAAGGTGAACTCAGAGGGCTGGACGTCCATCCAGTCCACTCCGCCACCGGCGGAGGAACCGACCACGTTCATCACCACGTGCATGTCCGGGAAGTCGATGTCCGCGGTGGGGGTCGGCTCCGGAATGTTGCAGGTCTCAGAGGCGATGTAGGACGGAGCCGTCTCCGCCTCAGCGTTGGAGCCTACGTAGAAGGTGGCACCGATCTCGTTGGTGATCTCCGCGACCAACGTCCCGCCCGCGGGCACGGTGCCCTCGACAGGGACCGACACCATGGTGGCTTCCTGAGCGGCCAGGTTCGTGGTCGTAGTACCGATCTTCTCCATGTTGGCGTAGGCGAGTTCCCCGTCCAACGTGTAGAGGTTCACGGTCACGTCCTGAGCCTGGGAGTTGGTCTCCACACCGAACTGCACCTCTGAGACGTCGAAGCTCGAGTCGATGTCGAAGTCCTTCAACGTGAAGGTCCTCAACACCTGCGTGGGGCCACCGTTACAAGCAGCGGAGTTCACCGGCACGATGGCCTGCGAGGAGGAATGCGTCAGGACGGTCTCCGCCGCCTTGACCTTGGGCGCCGTCGGCGTGACCGGCGACTTCGAGGTCCCGAATTCACCCTTGCCTGCCTGTTTCGCCGTGGACAGGGAACTCTTGGCGTCCTTGCCGTTGGCCTTGGAGCTCTGGGTGGTGGTGCCCTTGGACTTGGGTCCGGCCTTCTTGAGACCGTCCAGGACCGTGGCCTCACCGATCACACCCTGAATGGCGCCCTTGGTTCCATTACCGTCCAACACCTCGTAGCCGGAGCCGCCGGCAGACATGTTCACCTTGGCCGGCGCGGTGCCGGTGTTGGTCACCTTCACCTTGCGCTCCACCGACTTGCCTATGGCCAGAGAGGCCTTCAGCTCCTCCTTGTCCACCTCGAGCCGAGGGGCCTTGAGCTTGCCGTGCTTCGTGACGGCACCGCCGGCCTTGCTCAGATTGGCGCTACCGCTCACCGCCTCGTAGCCCTTTGACTCGATGGTGTAGGTGTACTTACCGAGCACCAGGGTCTGGAAGTACTTCCCGTCGTCACCGGTGGTGGCCACGGTCTCCTTGCCGTCGGCGTCCACGATGGTGACGGTGGCGCCCTTGATCACCTTGTTGGTGTTCGCGTCGGTGACCTTACCCTTCAGCTGGGCCGTGGGCGGGGCCACGAAGGTGACGGAGAGATCCTTGGCGGCGAACGCCGTGTTGAGGGAGTATTCGAATCCGATGCTCCCGGCGGAGTTCTCAAGACCCACGGTGGCGGAGGCGCCCTTGCCGGCGTCGGTGTCCGCGAGGTCACCATAGCCGTAGGTCACGGTGCCGTTTGCGAGCAGGGTCGCTGAGAAGTTCGCCCGGTCCGTGGCGGGCGAGCGTAGGCTCACATCCCGCCATTCGATGGTGAACGCTTCCTGTCCGTCGATTTCGGTGGCCTTGGTGTAGACCTGGGAGTCGTCATCCATCCGCAGGTCGTCCCAGAACGGATACAGCCCCGCGTTCGGTGCGGTGGTGCTCGGCAACGGGCCGTTCTGGTACACGGTCGAGGTGGCGCCGAAGGTCAGGAAGCCGTTGGTGGTGACGTAGGCATCCTTGAACTTCTCACCGTAGAGCGGGAACTCGAAGGGCAGCGTGACCTTCGCGGCGGCGTCGTCGCCGGTCAGCGTCACCTCGGTGTCACCCTGGAGGTACTCACCGGTTCCTTCTGAGCAGGTGTAGCCCCATTCATCCGTGACGAGGCCCAGGCTCAATGCGACGGTCTCGTCGCCGTCCACTGTGACGTCCTGCTTGGCGTCGCCGTAGCAGCGGCCCGCAGAGGCGGCCACTGCGTAGTCACCCTCCGGAACGTCGGCGAAGCTGAACGCGCCGTCGGCGTCGGTGGTGACCGGGTCCACCTGCGCGTGGATGGAGACCTCGGCTCCCGCGACGGGCTTCTCGGCATCGTCCTTGACCGTACCGGAAACCGTGTGGGTCGCTGCGGGGGAGAGTTCGAAGTCGGCCGTGACCGACTCCTCCGCCGCTACGGTGACCGTCTGAGTGCTGGAGGCATAGCCGAAGGCGGAGGCGGTGACCGTGGTCTCCCCGCCCGGAACCTTCACCGAGTACTGACCGTCCGTGTCGGTGGTGACGGTGCGGGAGAAGTCGCCGTTGACGATGGTGACATCGGCGCCGGAGACGGCCTCGCCGTCAGCATTCGCGACGGTGCCTTCAACGGTTCCGGACTCCTGGCCGGGGGCTGCATCCAGCATGGCCATGACGTCCAGCTTGCCCTCGCCGAAGACATTGTTGTTCTCGACGGTGCCGCCGCAGGAGGTGTCATCGGTGTCGATGGCGGTCTGGTTCAGGATCTCCTTGGTGCCCTCGATGTCGCCCACCAGAGACGGTGAGGCACTCCAGAGCAGAGCAACAGCGCCGGAGACGTGCGGAGCCGCCATGGACGTGCCGGACAGGTTCCCGTACTGGCTGCCCACAACGGCTGAGCGGATGTTGGAGCCAGGAGCCGCAATGTTCGGCTTGATCTCGCCGTCCTCACCGGTACCACGTGAGGAGAGCGTCGAGATGGTCCCGTTGGACTGGTAGTTGCCCACCGAGTAGTTCGCGGTGTTGGCGCCGGGCGAGGACGTGGTCTGACACTGTGGCCCCGCGTTACCCGCGGACCACACGCCGAACATGCCCGAGGCGGCCCAGCCGTCGGTGATGTCCTTGTACCAGTCATCGATGCTGCCTGCAGCACTGGAGCCCCAGGAGTTGTTGATGATCTGGGGTCGCTTGGACGCATCCGGGTTCTCACCCTGTGCGTCGGTGGGCGCCATCATCCACTCGCCGGCGGACAGCAGCGCCGCATCGGCGCAGGTGTCGCAGCCGTTGGCCTCGATCCACTTGGCGCCGGGTGCCATACCGATCTGGTTCTCTCCACCGTCGGTTCCCACCATGGTGCCCATGGTGTGAGTGCCGTGACTGACGTTGTCCGCGGAATCGCACGGCGCCCCGTCGCAACGGCCCGTCGTATCGAGCCAGTTGTAGTCGTTGGTGAACGTGCCGTCGCCGTTGTTGCCTCGGTACTGGTTCACGAGGGCAGGGTGATCGTACTGGGTCCCGCTGTCCACGCTGGCGACGGTGATGCCCTCACCCGTGATACCCGCGGCCCAGGCCTCCGGCGCACCGGTCTCCTCGATGCCCCATTCCACCGCGTTCTTGCCGTTCACGGACTTGGTGTTCTTCTCCACCACCGGGTCCGGCTTGTCCACGACCACGGACTCGTGGATCTCGGCGACATTGGAGTCCGTGGCCAGAGCGGTGGCCTGCTTCATGGTTCCACCCTTGACCAGCACCCGGTTGGAGAGCCAGTAGCTGGTGTAGTCGGCGCCCGCCTTGTCCAGCGAGGCCACGGTGGACTTCTGGGAGGCGGTGGCCGTGGCCTTCAGCTCCTTGACGACGTAGTCGCCGCGTTCGTCCCAGTTCTTGATGCTCTTGGCCTTGGACAGATCGGCCTTGGGCTTCATCTTCACCCAGTAGTCGGCCGTCTTGTTCTTGGTCAGTTGGGCCTTGGCCTTGTCGGTGAACTTCTCTTGGGCGTCCGCCTTGCTGACCTTGCCCGCGGTGACCTGCGAGGCCGCTGACAGCTGGGAGCTGGGGGCACCCGGCTGCACCGCCGTTGCGGGAGCCACCCCCCAGGCTGTGGTGACAAGAACGGCGCCGGCCGCTGCAGCAGCCAGCACCTTCCTCCTGAACTTGCTTGGTTGCTTGTGTGGACCGTTCACGTTTTCCTCCTGCGGGAGCTGCCCCAGGCAGCGGCACCTGCTGGTGCCACGAAGTGGAGTGAGCACCGGTGATGACGCTCACAGTCCAGTTCATTCGTGAAACGAGTGTTGAACAAGGTCGGAACCCGGTCAGTTCGGGGTGCGAACCCGGGCACTACGCAGGTGGGCTCTCAGCGAGGCCGAGCCCACCGTAGCTTCTGCAGGTCTCTACCGCAGGGACATCTTGAGCCAATGAAGGGAGTTCTGCTTCCACCGCAGGGAGAAACTCCGGTGCAGGGAGAACTTGGCAAGATCTCCCTACAGTGGAGCTTCTCCCGGCACCACGTCAGAACCCCATGCAGCAGCGCAGCCGGTCACGGGCGCAGGGAGGCCACGAAGTCCAGCTTCGTGAGCACCTCGTCGCCGATCACGAACGGGTAGAGGTCGTCCTGACCCATGGAGCGGTTCATGAGGTTCAGCGCCGTGGACAGGGGCACCCAAACCGCGGTGACCAGATCCCGGAAGCGCTGCCTGCCCACCAGATCCGCCGCGGGAACCAGGCCATAGGATGCCGCGGTCTCGACAGCATCGCAGATGTGCAGGTAATGCGCCCAGGTCTCGGCGAAGTCCTCGTACGGGTGCATGGTTGCGTAGGAGGAGATGTAGGAGTTCTCCCAACCCTGCGGCGGGCCATCGGTGTAATGCCGGTCGATGGTCTCCTGATAATCCACTCGCTCGTCCCCGAAAAGCTCACGCGCGCGCTCGAGCCGCGCACCGCCGTCGGGCACATCCGGACGCTCCATCAACTGCCACTCGAAGTAGTGGCCCACCTCGTGACGGAAGTGGCCGAGCATGGTCCGGTAGGGTTCGTCGAGCTGTTCGCGGACGTACTCACGGTGCGAGTCCTCGCTCTCCGCGAGGTCGATGGTGATAACGCCCTCGGCATGGCCGATGGTGACCTGTTCCCCCACCGAGGAGAGCAGGTCGAAGCACAGCCCGTTGACCGGATCCTCCGCCTTGGTGACCACGGGAAAGCCGAGCGCGTCGAGTTCGGCGAGCAGATGCCGCTTGGCGCGTTCGGCCACCTCATAGTTCGACAGCCCCTCCAGATCCTCATCGGCCGGGCGCGTCCGGGTCAGGTCACAGGCCCAGCACTGTCCACCCTCCAGACGGGCCAACCACGTGCAGCCGGAGAGGAACAGGTTGGAGCAGACGTGCCACACGAGCCCATCCGTATCCACGTAGCTACCGTCCGCGTTCAACGGCACGATCTCGTGTTCCTGAGCCGAGTAGCCCAAGGAGACACCGCACTCCACACACACCGAGTTCTCGAAGTACAGGGCGTTACCGCACTGCCTGCAGCTGTAGGCCTTCATGCGTTCTCCTCAACAGGCTCGCCCGAGACGGGGTCCAACGGTCCCACGTCCACGGAGACGTCCAAGGTGGACTTCTTGGCTTCTGTGGTGATGATGCCACGGACGGGTGCCACGTCGTCGTAGTCCCGCCCCCAGGCCACGGTCACGTAGCGGTCGTTGACCCACTGATCGTTGGTGGGATCGATCGCCAACCATTCTCCGCTGCCGGGAACCCACACGGCCAGCCAGGCGTGGGAGGCGTCGGCACCGAAGACGTGTTTCTGGCCCGGTGCCGGTGTCGTGGCAAGGTACCCGCTCACGTACCGGGCCGCGAGACCCTGCGAACGGAGGCAGGACAGGGCAAGGTGGGCAAAGTCCTGGCACACACCGGCGCGCTTGCCCAGAACGTCTCCCACCGTGGACGTCACACTGGTGGCCGCACCGTCGTACTCGAAATCCGTGAAGATGCGGTGCATGATCTCTGTGGCGACCTCCCCGAGCGCCCGCCCCGGCGTGAAGGAGGAGACGGCATAGGCCTCCACGTCGGGAAGGTGCTGCACCCGAGGGGACTCCAGAACGAACTCTGCCGCCTCCCAGGCGCCGGGCAGCTCCGGGTGTTCCAACGGGCGCGCATCCTCCCAGGCCACGGCGAGCGCCTCCTGGCTGTACGCCGGCGTGGTCACGATGACATCGGCGTCGGAGACCACCTTGAGGTCGTCGTGATCGTCGGTCAGGTGGAAGTAGGTGACCTGGTTCCCGTAGTGGTCCACGCTGGGGTCCACGTCCAGGGGTTTCGGACTGATCTCCACGGTGGAGGTGATGACCTGCTGCCAGGGCAGGCGGCGTGGTCCGAGGTGGACCACTCCCAACGAATCCTGCACCACGTCGCTGTAGCCGTAGTCGGTGCTGTGCCACACCCGGTACCTCATGCGGTGACCCCGCCCGTGGGGGTTCGGGTGGCCCCGGAGCCCAGCAGCGCGTTGAAGGAGAGCGGCGCCGGCCCGATCTCGAAGTACTGCGTCTCGATGGCCACCCCCAAGGCGTTCAGGGAGGCGGTTCCGTCCTTGGTGAAAGCCGCCACGCTCTGACCTCGTTCGGTGTGGACCCCGCCGACCACGTCGTGCTCCAGCGGTTCCAGGGCCCTCAGCATGTCATCGACAAGGCGTTCCGGACGCGTGGATCCCGTGGAGGTGGGCATGGCGGCAAGGCTCTCCTGGGCCCGCACCAGGGAGGCGGCGATGGAGCGCGGATTGGCCCTGTCGATCACCAGCAGGTCCAGTGCGTCGGAGATCCGGATGCTGCCGCGATAGCGGCGGCGGTAGGTGACCACCGACTCCGCTGCGGTGAGGATGCCCTCCAGCGCGCGGCGGTCGTCGCGCGTGAGCACGACGTCGGAGACACTTCCCGAGACCCCCACGGTGGAGGAGGCGGACGCGAGCAGCCGGCTGACCTGCTGCGCACGCTCGAGCGCCTGTCCGGTTTGCAGCATGTGCCAGCCATCGTCGCGCATCATGTTGGTGACGATGCCCTGGAAGGCCAGCAACGCTGTGAGCATCCGGCCCGCGCTCTCGCCGATCAGTCGCTCGTGACCGTATGCGCGCAGCGCTCGGGCGGCACGGTCCACGGTGGCGAACACGCGCCAGGTGTCCAGGGAGAGCTGATCCCTGACGCCCTCGAGTGCGCCGCGCATCATGGCCAGCGAATGAGCCACGGAACCCACCCGGTCTGCGTCAAGCAGCAAGGCCCTGAACTCCTGGTCCGGATCCGACCAGACGCCACCGGCCAGGGACCGGATGGCGTGGAGCAGCATCCGGGGGCCTTCTCCGGCCACGGCCACACCGGCCCGCAGGTCCGTGGTTCCGAGCTGCTCCTGGGTGGCAAGCACCAGCCGCAGCAAGGCTTCGGCACGCTCCGCGTACCGGCCCACCCAGAACATGTCCTCCAGTGCGCGCGGGGAGAATTCCTGGTCGGTGCGGGCCGCGGAGCCCCGCGTGATGTCTGCAATCCCGTGGTCCGGTTCGTCCGGCGAGGATTTCAGCACCCAGACATCCTTGGTCACCGGTGCGGCGTCCGGATTGGCTCGCACTGTCGCGAGCCCCCCGGACAGCGGACGGTACGCGTTGCCCTGCCGCACCGTGAACGCACGGAGGATGAGCCCGCGCGCGGAGGGCCGCCCATCTTCCCAGACCGGTGCCTGGGACAACGGCAAGAGTTCCTGCCCGACGAAGCGGTAGGGCGCCGCGGCGATCCTCGCCAAGATCTCCTCCCGAGGGCGCTCTGCGAGCGCCTTGCGGGATTCGTCGACGCTGCGGACCAGCAGTGTCTCGTCGCCCGCCATGATCCGAGACTCGACCTCGCGCCTGGATTGCGGGTCGCCGCACCAGAGGGTGGGGACCTGGTCAAGCCTGAGTTGTTCACCCAGCAGGTGTTCGCAGACGGCAGGCAGGTAGGGAAGCAGTGCAGGGTTCTCCAAGACACCCGACCCCAGGCCGTTGGCCACACGTACCGTGCCACGGCGCACGCATTCGGTCAGGCCGGCCACACCCAGCTGGGAGTCGCCGCGCAGTTCCAGCGGATCACAGAAATCCGCGTCCACGCGGCGCAGGATCACGTCCACCTTGTACTTCGGCTCGCGATCCGGCCAACCGGACGGCCTGATCCAGACAGCACCCTCGTGGACCACCAGGTCGTTGCCCTGCACCATCGGGAAGCCCAAGGCGGAGGCCAGATAGGCCTGATCGAACGCGGTTTCAGAACGCGGTCCGGGCGTCAGCACCACGATCCGGGGATACGTCACGCCTTCCGGCGCGGATTCCACGAGTCCCGAGCGCAGCGCGGAGAGATACGGCCCCATCCGGTGCACGGGGTTCTGGTGGTGCAGCTGCGGCAGCACCTGGGAGATCACGCGACGGTTCTCAGCCGCGAATCCGAGCCCTGAGGGTGCCTGCACACGGTCGGCCAGAACCCGCCATTGCCCGTCGGCGTCGCGGCCCAGATCCGTGCCCGTGAGTACCAGAGGCGACATCTCCTTGGACCCCGGCTGAGACAAGGGCCGTAGGAACCCCGCATGTCCGTAGACGGCCGCGGAGGGCAGCACTCCGGAGCGCAGCACCGACCGCTCCCCGTACAGGTCCGTCAGCAGTGCGTCCAGCAATTCGGCGCGCTGGGCCAGCCCGACCTCGAGCCTGTCCCAGGTCGGCCGATCAACGACGAGCGGTACCGGGTCCAGCTGCCACGGCTGGGCCCCGGTGTCGCTGCGAACGTAGGTGACACCGTCGTCGGCCAAGAAGCGACCGATCTCCGCTTCCATCCGCGTGAGGTCCTCGGGACTCAGACCGAGCGCGGTCTCCGCCAGCGGGCGCCAGGCCTCACGCAGATTCCCGTCCGGTGCGACGACCTCGTCGAAGCGCACGCCGACACCGGCCCGGGCATCAGCGGATCCGGAACCGTCCACGCCCTCCACCCCGAAGGGCAACCAGGGCTGCGACGGTGACGCCTTGGTCACGGTCGCGGCATAATCACGCAGCACGCTCACGGCCTAAGGGGTCCTCCTGAGATCAAGGGTGTGCGGGTAGTCCGAGGTGACACCCCGACGGCCTGCGGCCCGTGCTGCCGCCACGTCGAAGGTTCCGGGCGTGTGCCCACGAGGCTCGAATCTACCCGAACGGCGAGCCTCCGCCTCGTTCGCGTTGATCGGCGGATGCTCATATGCCCGCCCGCCCGGGTGCACCACATGGTAGGTGGCACCACCCAGTGAGGCGGAGGCGTCCAGGTCCACCACCTCGAAGGTCAGCGGCGAATGGATGCCGATGGTTGGATGCAGCGCGGACCACGGCTGCCATGCCCGATAGCGAACGCCCGCGTAGTACTCGCCCAACCGGCCGGTGGGCGCCAGCGGTACCTCCACCCCATTGCAGGTCACCATCTGCCGCTGCGGATCCAGCCCCTTGACCTTGACCTGGATCCTCTCCAGGGAGGAATCCACGTACCGGGCGGTTCCCGACCCGGTGGCCTCCTCCCCCAGCACGTTCCACGGCTCGATGGCCTGGCGCAGTTCCAGCTCAACGGCCGCGGCGGAGGCGGCCGAACCGAAACCGGTCCACCCTCCCTCGCCCGGCACGTCCGCCGGTTGTTCCGCGGCGGGCTGCGTGGTGCCGGTCCCAGGCAGGGGTTCCGCCACGATCTTCACCGGGATGCGGGTGATCCCGATGCGCGGGAAGCGGAACTCCACGAAGGAATCCAGCCAGGTCTCCTCGAAGGCGATGCCATGAGCGCGCAGGTCGTCGACGATCTCGTGGGCGTCCCTCACCGCGCCCTGTGGCAACAAGGCGTCGTCATGCAGCGACGTTCCCCAACGGACCAGGGGCGCGGAGAGCGGGCGCTCCCAGAACATGGCCACCAAGGAACGCACCAGCAGGGCCTGCACCAGGGACAGTTCCGGGTGCGGAGGCATCTCGAAGCCGCGCAACTCCAGCAGCCCCAGCCGGCCGCGACTGGAGTCGGGGCTGTAGAGCTTGTCGATGCAGAACTCGGCGCGGTGCGTGTTGCCGGTCAGGTCGGTGAGCAGGTGGCGGAAAGCACGATCCACGAGCCAGGGCCGCGGCTCGTTCTCGCCCGAGGTCATCCGTGCCACCTCCTGCAGCGCGATCTCCATCTCGTACACGGCCTCCGGGCGGCCCTCGTCGAAGCGGGGCGCCTGAGAGGTAGGACCGATGAAGCGGCCGGAGAAGAGGTAGGACAACGACGGGTGCCGCTGCCAGTACGTGATCAGTGAGCTCAGCAGATCCGGTCGACGCAACAGGGGCGAATCGGAGGGTTGCACGCCGCCCAAGGTGATGTGGTTGCCGCCGCCGGTTCCGGTGTGGGTGCCGTCCACGTCGAACTTCTCCGTGGACAGCCGCGCCTGCCGGGCGTGTTCGTACAGCGAGAACGTGAGGTCGCGCTGGTCCGCCCAGGAGGACGTGGGCTGCACGTTCACCTCGATGACGCCGGGGTCCGGGGTCACGATCAACTGGGTCAGGCGGGAGTCGGCCGGCGGCCCGTAGCCCTCGAGCACCACCTGCGTACCGGTGTCCGAAGCTGCCCGCTCGATCACATGCAGCAGGTTGGCATAGGCCTCCAACTCCTCGGTGGGAGGAAGGAAGACGTGCACGTGGCCCTCGCGCGTCTCGAAGGCCAACGCCGTGGTGGCCGCACCCTCGGGATCCACCAGCTTCACCCGCGGAACCTCAGCGACCAGCGGTGGCCCGGCTTCGAAGATGTCCGTCTCCCCCTGGAACTCGGGGTCGGTCCAGGAGATGGAACTCAGCGGCAGCCGCAACCCGACGGCGGACGTACCCGGCGTCAGGACCAGGCGGCCCCGGCGGAAACTCCAGACCGGTGACGTCCATTCGTCCACCGTGGTGATCGGGACCACCCAGCCGGTAGGGACCGTGATATCGCGGTCAAGGGCTGCGATGGCCTCCTCGATACTCTGCTCATCCGTCTCCGGTTCGTTCAGCGGATCCGGCGCCGGACGCTCTCCGGAGGGCCGCAGGGCATCGGCAGCACGCTGCGCAAGCGGATCCTCGTAGGCAGGGATCACCTGGGACCCGGGCAGGCCGAGCAGTTGTCCCACCCGCGAGGCCAGGTTCTGCGCATTCCGCGCGGCATAGGGCGTGCGGCGTTCCTTCCAGGGGTCGTCGAAGAGCCGGGCGTCCCTCCACAGCGGAACCCCGTCGGTGCGCCACTGCAGGGCGATGTTCCAGCGCGGCAGCGGCTCCCCGGGGTACCACTTGCCCTGTCCGCGGTGCACCGCGCCTCCACGGGCGTAGATCGCCTGCAGCCGAGACGCCAGGTCATCCGCCAGCTCGCGTTTCTCCGCCCCGTCCGCATCCGTATTCCACTGAGCGCTGCGGGCGTCGTCCAGTGCCACGAAGGTGGGTTCACCGCCCATGGTCAGGCGAACGTCGCCCTCCACGAGCCGCTGGTCCACGGCCTGTCCCAGGGCGTCGATCCGGGCCCACTGCGCTTCGGTGAACGGCTTTGTGGTGCGGGGATCCTCGTGTATCCGGCGCACCTCGTTGCGGAAACTGAACTCCACCTCGACCGGTTCCGTGGCTCCGGTGATCGGCGCGGCCGAGGACGGATGCGGGGTCGCGGAGAGCGGGATGTGCCCCTCTCCCGCGAACAGGGCGCTGGTGGCGTCCAGCCCGATCCAGCCCGCACCAGGGATGAAGACCTCGGCCCAGGCGTGCAGGTCCGTGAAGTCGGCCTCGGGGCCACTGGGACCGTCCAGGGACAACTGGTCGGAGGTCAGCTGCACCAAGTAGCCGGACACGAAACGAGCCGCGAGCCCGTACTGCCTCAACAACGCCACCAGCAGCCAGGCGCTGTCGCGGCAGGAACCGATCCCGCGTTCAAGAGTCTGGTCAGGGGCCTGAACGCCCGGTTCCATGCGCACCGTGTAGTCCACGGCGTCATGCACGGCCTGATTCAGGCCGGCCAGGAAGGTGACCGTGGGTTCCCCGGCCTCGGGAAGTGGAGGCAGTGTCTGGCGCCACGCCTCAGCGGCCTCGGCGTCCTCTGCCGGGCGCAGATAGGGCGCCAGATCCGCCGCCAGGTCCGGGGAGTAGGTGAAGGGAAACTTCTCCGCGTACTCCTCGATGAAGAAATCCAGCGGGTTGATGACCATCATGTCCGCCACCAGACCCACCGTGATCTCCAGGTGGTCAACCTTCTCCGGAAACACGATCCTCGCCAGCCAGTTCCCGAACGGGTCCTGCTGCCAGTTGACGAAATGCTCCCGCGGGGACACCTGCAACGAGTAGGCCTCGATGGGCGTCCGCGTGTGCGGTGCGGGCCGCAGCCTCACCACGTGCGGGGTGACCGCTACAGGCCGCGCGAAGTCGTACCGGGTGGAATGCTCCAGGGCCACTTTGATCGACATGGGTCAAGTGTGCCGCGTCACAGTCACAACGACATAACGAGGGTGTTTCCGACGACCGTCCCTCGCGGACTTCCGTGCCCGACGGCGGGTGCCCGGCTCACGCCGTAGGCGTCACCTTCTGTGCCGTCGCCGGCGTCGCTTCCGCGACGACCGCGACCTCCGCGGTGTGCGCGGCACCGTCACGAGACTCGAGCACCGGAGTGGGGCTCGGGGCCGTCACGGGCGAACCCTGGACTGACGAACCCTGCACGGTCAGACCAAGGTGACGCATCAGGAGACGCGAACGGCGGGCCGTCACGACATCCGACAAGGCGTCCAGTCCGTGTTCCACCCACCCTGTGAGGCGGGACCCGAGAGGCTGTTCAACGAACTTGTTGACCAACCACGCGGCCCCGAGGAGCGCGGACAGGAGCAGGGTGAGCAACAGGCCTGCAGGCATCCAGGGGGCCAGGCTCTCGATCGCGAAGCGACCCAGAATGCCATGAAGCAGGTAGACGGGGAAGGTCAGCGCGCCGGCCGTGGTCAGCCAGGACCAGCGGACTCGGCTGAGTGCCGGAGTCATGACGATGGCGAGGACCATGGCGAAGAAGACCAGCACGGCCACCGCGTAGACGAACGCGGGGACGTCCACATCCGTCACCGATGACGTCCGCACCGTCAGGTCCAGGGCGGTGGCCCATGATGCCTGGGCGATGGCGGCGGCGAGGACACCACCACGGACCCAGGTGAAACCGTGCTTGGCGATGACGTGGATCAACATGCCGCCGGCAAACAGGCCGGCGTAGGTCGGGAAGGCGAACCAGGAGACCCAGGACTGCAGCTCCGGGATGCCGTGCTCGTGGATGGTCCACGCGCTGAAGACGATCCAGCCGCCGCACAGCGCGGTCCAGCCCTCTGGACGGTCGAGCTTCATCCACCGCAGTACCCACCGGGCCACGACCAACATGATGTAGAAGCGGGCCTCGATCCACAGCGTCCAGTAGACCGTGTCAACCCACGAGAACCCTTGCCCGCTGAGTTCACCGAAGATCGGCGGACCGCCCAGGGTCATGTTCCAGAGGATGTCGGCCCATTCGAGGCTCTTGTAGTCGAAGAAGAACAACTGCAGCGGTCCCGCGATGAGGACGGACAGCCAGAAGGCCGGAGCGATCCTGCCGATCCTGGACCCGGCGAAACGCGCCGTAGAGCGGCCCTCCAGGGAGCGGAACACGACCAGCCCGGAGATGATGAAGAACAGCGGCACACCCAGATTGCCCAGCGCAGCGAACTTGTGCAGCAGCGGCCAGGCCTCGGCAGCGGGCTCGTCCCAATTGGTCTTGTGGCTGCCCACGTAGTGGTAGAGGACCACCAGCAGGGCCGCCACGAGACGGAGACCGTCCAGCAACGCCCAACGGGGGAGCTTCTTGGGGGCTTGCGGACCGGCGGCGGATGACGCCTGGGCCGCGACGTGAATACCGGACTCGGTGCCTGCAGCCGCTGCTGTACGCGTGCTGTTCACCGTTGTGCCAGCCATATCCGTCTCGACCTCCTGCATCCACGTTACGTATCTCGTTACGCGAACACAGAGGCCCGCGTCTTTCCATGGCAACGCGGACGAAACAAGAAATCAAGCCGATCGCACAGACCCTGACGAGATGCTGACGCGGGTCTCAGCGGGCTCTCAGGGGTCAGTCGATCTGCAACTCCCCCATGGGATCCCAGCCCTCACCCTCAATGGAGCGCGAAATGATGCGCGGGGTGTGTGCAAGCAGCGGCCGCATGCTCTCCAATCCGTCCTTGAAGTGCGGCGAACTCACGTGAGCGGCAGCAGCATCCTCGTCGAACCCCTCCACGAGCACGAACTCGTTCGGGTCCTCCACGGAACGAGACCATTCGAAGAACTTGTTGCCCGGCTCGGCTCGGGTGGCCCCCGTGAAGGCCGCAACAGAGTCCAGGAAGCTGTCAACAAACTCGGGTTTGACGCTGAACTTCACCACAATAAAGATCATGCACTCGACCCTAGTCCTCGGATCCCTGTCATGAACACACGGGAGCGGCGCGATCCGACCCGCGGTTGGGGATTCGTGTTGCTGGGTGGCTTCTCCGCCATCCCACCACTGTGCACGGACATCTACACCCCGTCTTTGCCGGACGTGGCTGCTGAGCTCACCGCACCCGCCTCCGGAGTGCAGCTGACATTGACGGCGTTCATGGTCGGCCTGGCGCTGGGTCAGCTGATCATCGGCACGGTCTCGGACGCCTTGGGGCGCCGCCGGTTGATGTTGGCGGGCGGTGCGGTGACCGTACTGGCCACGATCGGCTGCGCAGTTGCACCGGGGATCACCGTCTTGGTGATCTGCCGCATTCTGCAGGGACTCGCAGGGGCGGCCGGCGTGGTGCTGGCCCGTGCCATCATCGCCGACTGCACGTCCGGTCCTCGAACGGCCAAGCTGCTTGGCGTACTCCAGGTCGTGGTCGGCGTCGCCCCCGTGATCGCGCCGCTGATCGGAGCCTTGCTTGCTCAGGCCTTCGGCTGGCGCGGAGTGTTCTGGACCATCGCCGCGATCATGGCGCTACTGACCGCGATCGCTTCCTTCAGCCTGCCCGAGACCCTGCCGGCGCAGCGTCGGCGTCCGGTGGGATTCCGGGCGACGATGGGTTCCCTCGGCACGGTCCTGAGCCGACGAGGCTTCGTGGGCTATCTGCTGACGTTCATCACCGCGTTCGGAGCTTTCTTCTCCTACGTGTCGGCCGGATCTTTCGTGCTTCGGGTCCAGCACGGCTTCAGCACCATCGGATTCGGACTCTGGTACGCCTTCGGGGCCTTGTGCATGACGCTCTCCGCTCTGGCCGCCGCCCATTGGGCGGGCAAGGTCCCCCACGACCGCATGATCGCCTTCGGCGTGTTCGGCGTCTTCCTTGGATCCGTCGCCATCTTCGTTTCGACGCGGATCGATACACCGTTGTGGCTGCTGCTCCCTGGATGCGCGCTGCTCACCACGTCCATGGGTCAGATCATCGCCAATTGCACAGCTCAGGCGCTCTCCTACACCCGGGACCTCTCTGGGTCGGGGTCTGCCGTGCTGGGTGCCGGCCAGTTCTTCACGGCCGCGTTGGTGGCGCCGTTGGTTGGCTTGGGCGGCGACATGGATCCCCACCCGCTCGGGATCGCTGTGCTGATCTGCTCAACGGCGTCAGTGTGCGTCTACTGGTTGCTGGCCCGGCCCACTCCGGCCGCAGCCGAGTGAGCTTCCGCCAGATCCGCCGACGTCCGCAGTCACCATCAGCCCCGTCAGAGCCGTCGAACCCATCAGCCGAGCTGAGCTGAGCCGAGTACTTCGGATCGGGAACCTCAACGGGGGTTGAGTCAACCCCCGTTGAGGTTCCCGAACAGCAAGGTCCACTCGAGCGCGACCGGTCAGTCCTCGTCGACCTCGAGGGCGTGGTGATCCAGCGCGACCGTCCCGGCGCGCCAGTAGCCGTCGATGTGCTGAGCATGGCGAGGGTGTCCAGCAGTCTTCAGTGCGCGGCGGACATCCTTGAGCATGACCGCCTCACCGGCAGCGAAGACGAACACCGACTCCGGCGTTGCAGAGGCGTCCAGCGTGGAGCTCAACTCCGCGGCCAGGGCCGGACCGCGTTCAGGCCCCGACGGCAGCACCAGGTGGTGCGCGTCCACGTCGGCCAGTTCGGGAGCCGGGAACGGGTAGGCGTCCGCATCCTCTGCGACCGTGATGACGGTGACGGCGGCGTTGAGGCCGGGCTCATCGAGCCAGCGGCCGAGTGCAGGCAATGCCGTCTCGTCGCCGATCAGGATGTAATGGCGATATCCGGGCGGGTACACGTGGGAGCCACGGGGACCCATGACGCCGACCCGGTCGCCTTCTTTGGCGTTGATGAACCAGGATCCGGCCGGGCCGTGGTCGTGGAGCACGCCGTCGATCACCAGGGTCCCGGTGATCTGATCGACGGTGCGGATGGTGTAGGCGCGCGTGGAGCCGACGGTTTCTTCCCAGTTCGCGCGCTCGTTGACCACGGTCGGGATCACCACCTCCCCATCTTCTGTGGGGATCACGAGCTTGACGTGATCGCCCGCTGCCCAGGGTAGGAAGGGAATGGCACCCACACGGTCTCGTGGCTCACCGGTCAGGTGGACGCGGGCCATCTGCGGCCCGATACTCTCCACCTTGGACACGGTGAGGAGGCGGGCTCCGAGCAGGTGAGGGACTTGGTTCACGCCGAGACGAGCGTCGGCGACTGTGACAGGACGAGGCATATAAGACACACTAACGTGTCCGAACCTTGCTTCGTCGGATCATGTCGCCATCAGGTCTCACGGTGTCATACCTGGGACAGCACTTCTTCATCCGACCACAAACAAGGTCACGAACCACAACGACGGCGCCCAGTGGGTACTGGGCACCGTCGTTGTGCAGACCTGCAGACGCTGTGCGCGCGGGAAAGCAGGATCAGACCAGAGAGCCCTGCCCCACCCGGAAGCCGGCGCCCTTGTGCTGCTCCGGGAGGCGGTCGCCACGACCGAAGAGCTTCTGGCGCAGCGAACCCTCCTCGTAGGAAGTCGGGTAGGCTCCCTGGGCCTGCAGCTCAGGAACGATGTACTCCACGACGTCCTCGAAGGTGCCAGGAGTAATGGCGTAGGCAATGTTGAAGCCGTCCACGTCGGTGTCTCGGACCCACTCGACCAGCTGATCCGCAACCTGCTTGCCGGTGCCCACTGCCACGGGACCGAACCCACCCACACCGATCCACTCGGCCAGCTGCCGGATGGTCCAGGGGTTGCCCTCCTCGCCGGAGGCCTTCTGGAATGTCTCCACGGAGGACTGGATGGCGTTGGACTTCACGTCCTCACCGATCACGTCGTCCGGGCCGTACTGGCTCATGTCGATGCCGGTCCAACCGGACAGCAGCGCCAGTGCGCCGTTGATGTCTGCGTAGGAGCGGTAGTCCTCGAACTTGGCCTGAGCGGCCTCCTCGGTGTCCGCGACGATGGGCGTCAGCATGGAGTAGATCTTGATGTCGTGGCGGTCGCGGCCGGCGGCCTCGGCGGCGTCGCGGATCTTGCCCACCTGCTGCGCCAGAGTCTCCTTGGTCGGGGAGTTCACGAACACTGCCTCGGCGTTCTCGCCGGCGAACTTCAGGCCGCGCTTGGAGGCGCCGGCCTGGAAGAGCAGCGGGGTGCGCTGCGTGGACGGTTCGGTGATCGCGATACCGGGAACCTTGAACCAACGACCCTCGTGGCCGATCTCGTGGACCTTCTCCGGGTCGACGAACAGGCCGGACTCCTTGTCTGCCACGACGGCGTCGTCCTCCCACGAACCTTCCAGCAGCTTGTAGATGACCTCGAGGTACTCGTCGGCCATGTCGTAGCGCTCGTCGTGCTCCATCTGGTCATCGTTACCCATGTTGCGGGCGGCGGAGGGCAGGTAGCCGGTGACGATGTTCCAACCGACGCGACCCTCGGTGAGGTGATCCAGCGTGGCCAGCCGGCGGGCGAACGGGTACGGGTGCTCGTACGCCGTGCCTGCGGTGACCCCGAAGCCCAGGTTCTTGGTCACGGCGGCCATGGCGGAAACCAGCAGGAACGGGTCGTTCACCGGGACCTGAGCGCCGGCGCGCAGCGGGGTCTCGTTGGTGTCCGCGTACACGTCGTAGGTGCCGAGCACGTCGGCCAGGAAGAGGGAGTCGAACAGGCCCTTCTCCAAGACCTGTGCCAGGTGCGTCCAGTAACCGATCGTGTTGTAGTCGCGGGCATGGTCCTCGGGGTGACGCCACAGCCCGGGCGACTGGTGAACCACGCAGTTCATGTCGAAGGCATTGAGGCGGACGCGAGGGGTGGTGTTTTCTGACATGGCGTTCCTTACGCTCCATCGAATCCCGGCATTAGCACCGTCCCGGCAGGGGGTGGTTGCTGCGGCGTCGCTGAGTCGGGTCTCTCGTGCCGCTCTGAATGGGTACGTGTCCCATGGCATCACGAATTCGCTGGTTCACCACATCGGGATGTCATGTTCGCCACAACCTATGCCCGACGAATTGGGCTCGGCTCCCGCAGGCGACTCGCCCCGCCAAGGGCAGGCCGCGGCGCCAAGGCGCCGCAATGCGGTGATACCGAACGACACGATCGTCGTACATTATTCCGCCGAAGATTCTTCACTCAGAAGCCCGCCGGTCATTGTTACGCCGAAGATCCATGCAGATGAAGGCCGCTTGCGCCGAACGGGTGACTCTGCCACACACTGGAAGACGGCCCCTCCCCGCACCGCCCGTGCCCACCCGGACCG
>NZ_JALAGT010000030.1 GCF_022712295.1 Galactobacter sp. | reverse complement strand
TCCTCGGCCGCCGGCTTGACAGAACCAATGCGGTCGAAGGCTTCCATGAATTCCGCCCGCAATGCAGCGGTTTCGGTTCGAGATGACACGGTGGTCGCAGCTCCTCAAGTAGAGGTGTTGCAACCACCGGTTGAGACCGCCCGGCGCACGCGCGCCGGCGAGCTGGACTTGAAGGATGCACGCGTCCACCTGTGGCAGGGCCCCGATGGATGGGTTTTCGGACAGGCCGCCAAAGTCCAGCCGTAGTCGGGACAGAGTCCGGCCGTCGTCAGTGGCCCTTGAAGGCCTCGGCGAGCCACCAGGAGCCGCCGTCCGAGGCGATCCGTGCGTCCACCACCAGGGGTCCCACGTGGTGCCCGGCGGCGCGTTCCCCGAGCCAGGCCTTGACCAGGTCCAAGTCCTCGACGCTGCGCACGGTGACCCCACCCGCCCCGAAGCCTCGAGCAAGCGCGGCGATGTCCACACGCGGGAAGGTCACTGTTCCGAAGTCGGGAAGCCGCCCCGAGTCGTCGGGCCCGAAGTGGTGGATCTCCGCACCGTAGGCGTCATCGTTGTAGACCACCACCAGCAGGTCCAGTCCCAGCCGCACCGCGGTCTCCATTTCGGCCACCGCCATCAGGAAGCCGCCGTCTCCCGTACCCAGTACGGGCAGCCGTGACGGCTGCGCCAGTGCCGCGCCGATGGACGTGCCCAGGCCGAGGCCGATGGATTGGAAGGCCTGCGTGAAGCAGAATCCGAATTCGTCCGGCACGCGCAGGTAGGCGCTCGGATAGCCCATGAAGTTCCCGGAGTCGATGGAGACTACGCGCTCCGGTGGCAGGATCTCGTCCAGTGCGGTGGAGAGCACCCTCGGGTCGATGCGAACCTCGCCGTCGGGTCCCGGCCCCGACAGATCCTCGGTTCCTACCTGGGTCCAGCGGCCCTGCTCCGCGATCCGCGCGGCGATCTCGGGTGTGCGATAGCGCGGTCCGTCGGGCACCTTCCCCGCGCGGAACGCGGCCTCTACGGCGGCGGCCGTGGCCGCGGCGTCGCCCACGACGCCCAGGTCGATGGGGCGCTGGGCACCCAGCGCCAGCGGGTCCAGGTCGACCTGCACCACCTTGGCGTCCGCCCCGATCAGCGAGCCGTGGCGCATGGTCCACATGTTCAACGCGCAGCCGAAGCCCACGATCAGGTCGGCCCCGGAGATGAGTTCGGCGGCAAGCGGGGTGGAGAAGCCGCCGGAGATCCCGAGGTTGAACTCGTTGCCCTCGAAGAGGCCGTTGGCCACCGCGCCCGCGGCGAGCAGCGCACCGGTGGTCTCGGCGAGCGCGGCCAGTTCCGCCCCGGCGTGGCGGGCGCCTCGGCCGGCGATGAACACGGGTCGTTGGGCGTCCGCGAGGAGGGAGACCATATGCCCGACGGCCTCGTCCCCGGCCCGCGGCGGAACCGGCGCCGCAGGCGCCGTCAGCGTGGCCAAGCTGGCCACCACCGCGTCGGGCACTGGTTGAGTCTGAACGTCCAGCGGCAGGTTGAGGACCACGGAACGGCGGTCGTCGCGGGCCACGCGGAAGGCGCGCACCACGTCGGCCAGGACGGAGGCCGCGGAGTTCACCCGCAGGCTTTCCGCCAGAACCGAATGCGCCAGACCCGGCTGGTCCATCGCAAAGTTGGAGCCAACGGCGGCGGCAGTGGCCTCAGCCGCGAGCACGATCAAGGGGGTGCGGGACTTGGCCGCCTCCCCCAGGCCCGTGGCCGTGTTGGTGAGGCCGCAGCCCTGGTGGACCGAGACCAGCGCGACCGTGTCGGACATGCGCGCGTACGCGTCCGCCATGGTGACCGCGCCGCCCTCGTGTCGGGTGGCCGTGAATTCGACACCGGCGGCGCGCAGGGCGTTGGTGACGGCGAAGTTGCCGGAGCCCACCACACCGAAGCAGTGGCGGGCGCCCAGCTTCGCCAGCGCCTGACCGACGACGTCGGCGACCGTCAGCGCGCTCACTTGCCGGCTTCCTCGGTTTCCACGAGCGCGAACACGCGCGTAGGTGAGCCGGTGCCGCCCACGATCGGCAGTGGGGACACCACGATCACGGCGCCGCGAGCGGGCAGGTTCTGGAGGTTCTGCAGGGAGGTGATGCCGTACTTGTCGTGGCCAAGCAGGTGGTAGTGCATCGGGAAGGGCGGGTCCAGCTCGGCGCCGCGACCGGCGTCGATGCCCACGGTCTCCACGCCAACACCGGAGAGCTCCTCGCGGTTGGCGAGCCATTCCGCGGCTGCGGCGGTGAAGCCCGGGGTGTGGGATCCGGACTCGTCCGCGTTCCGGAAGGCCTCGGCGTCGTCGCCGTACTGGTCCCACCCCGTACGGAACAGGGCCCAGGTGTTGGGCTCGAACGCGCCGTTTTCCTTCTCCCAGGCCTCGATGTCTGCGATGTCGATCAGGAAGTCCGGGTTCGCTTCCGACTGGGCCACGAAGTCCAGGACCACAGCGGGACCCACCAGACGCGCGGGCGGAATGGAGGCGACGTCGTGCCCCTCGCGGCCCGAGATCCAGTGGATGGGGGCGTCGAGGTGCGTGCCGATGTGCTCACCCGTGTGGATGTTCGCGTGGCGCCAGAACGGGCCGGGCTCGTTGTACTCGGAGACGGTCTCCAGGGAGAAGTCGATGAGATTCACGAACGGGTCCGGGAGCACCAGGGCGGGCGTCTCCGCGGAGAGGGTGTGGGTCAGGTCCACGACCTTGACCTTCTCCGTGGTCAGGGCCTGCAGGAGTGCGGGGAGGATGGGCATTCGGGGTGGCCTTTCCGAAGTCGTGCGTTCCGGCCCGCGCTGGGCGCGTCGCGGCCGGTGGTGCTGCTGGCAACACTAGTTGTTCCCGGTACCAGGAAAGTGATCCGTGACGGGCGGGGCTGGGGCGGGTGACACTCAGCCGAGGATCCACGCTCGCCGAATCCAGAGCACCTATCCCTCTGCGCCAACATCAACGGGGGTTGATGCCCCACGGCGCGTGCCCGGCTCCCGCCGGTGGTTCACTATTTTCCCGAGACGGACGATGGACGCGTGGTCAACCGGGAGGCTGTGCACAGCATCCCGACAGGCTGCCTTCGTAGTGTCGTAGACACCTCAAAGGGTGCGAGTGATGACAAGACGATCCCCCGAACCGAATGCCCGGTTCGGGGGATCGTTCTTTTCAGTTCTCAGGCGTCCACCACGACCACGCTGTCGATCCGAACGAACGGGACCAAGTCCTGTCCCACCGACGGTGCCGCATGAATGGCTCGAACAACGTCCATTCCGCTGGTGACCTGGCCGAAAGCCGCGAATCCCTGCCCGTCGGGATTTCGGTCGCCCCCGAAGTCGAGCTGCGGCTGGTCCCCCAGACAGAAGAAGAATTCCGTCGTCGCGGTATCCGGCCCCAAGCGCCCCATGGACAGTGTTCCGTCCACATGGTGGAGACCAGTGTCCTGCGTGGTCTCGATGCGAATGGGTTCGTGTTCCTTGCTGCCTGGCGCTGGCCCACCCTGGACTACGTTGATCGGTACATCACCGTTGGGAAGACCTTCTCCCTCCTCCGGGCGTTCCCCCGGCAGCAAGTCATTGCCAGACGTCTCGGGGGTGACGACGCGTTCGAAAGCGCCTTCGGTGAACGCTCCTTCGTTGACGTAGCGCACAAAGTTTTTGACCGTGATCGGGGCCCGGCTGTCCTCGAGCTGGACCGTGAAGGGCCCGAGTGCGGTCTTGAACAGAAGAGTCGTCATGCCAACCTCAACAAGTCTCGCGATGTGGAATTCAAGGAATTCGCTCCGTTTGCCGTCACCTCGATGACGTCTTCGATCCGCACACCACCGCTACCGGGGACGTAGATACCGGGCTCAATGGTGAAGGTCATCCCTTCCTGTAGGACAGTGATGTCGCCGGGCACGACGTAAGGATGTTCATGCACTTCGAAGCCAATGCCATGACCGGTGCGGTGCAGAAAATGCTCTGCATACCCAGCCTTTGCGATGACGTTCCGAGCGACCGCGTCGATATCCTGGATCTGTACACCAGGTCTGACTGCTGCGAATGCGGCCTGGTTGGCCTGCAAGACAGTCGCATGGATGTCCCTGAGCGTCTGATCCGCAGCGCCGAGGACGAAGGTACGGCTCGTGTCCGAGTTGTACCCGTGAACGCGCCCCCCGTAATCGATGATGACGACGTCTCCCGCCTCCAGGATCCGTGAACCGGCGACATGGTGCGGTGCTGCCGCGTTGGGTCCGGCCGCCACCAGCGCTTCCCCGGAGCCGGTGTCACACCCGTGTTGCTGGAGCAGGTCGCAGATCAGTTCCGCCACCTGGGTCTCACTCCGGCCAACCAGCGACATCGTTTGCAACGAGCGGTATGCATCGTCTGCGGCGCGGGAGGCCGCATGCATGAATTCGAGCTCAGCCGGAGTCTTCACCGCCCGCAGCGTATGGAGAAGGGGGCCGGCTGTTGTCCCCGTCAGATGTGGCAGCGACTGGATCCGATGAACAAGCCAATACGGGAGGTTATCGGCGATGCCGATGACGCTGCCTGCGGGCAGGAAGTCCAGCGCAACCGTGATCAGGTCCTGGCCATCCGCCCAGGTGACCAGCTCGCACCCCTCAGGCATAGCTGGATAGTCACCTGCCTCCAGCAACGGTGCCACAACGCGGACACGATCCTGGTGGACCACGAGTAGCGCGGGACGATCGGCCACCTGGAAGGCCTCCGCCACCGTGGTGTCCACGGCGTCTGCCGCGAAGTACCTGAGATCGGCAGAAGGGCCGATGACGACCGCGTCCAAACCCGCGGAGCCGAGCATTTGCTGGAGTCGGGACCTACGGCCCACTGCCTCGGTGTCGCGGTCAGTGATGGACGTACTCATGCAACCTCCTTGGCGACACGATCCAGCGCTTCAGGGATCTCATCAGACCAGTGCGCCCGGTCCTGTGCGGACGGCGACACCGGAACGGTACCCAAACCGTCCACGGCCGGGATCGCAGCCAACAGCGACTGCGTGTACGGGTGCCTCGGTTCATCCCAGATCGCCTGGGTGTCGCCGGTTTCCACGAAACGGCCCCGGTACATGACGCAGAGTCTGTCCGCGATCCTCCGCACCACCGACAGATCGTGAGAAATGAAGAGCATCGCGGCCCCGTCGTCCTGACACAGCGAACGCATCAGGGAGGCCACGCTCATCTGGGTGGATGCATCCAGAGCCGAGATCGGCTCGTCGGCCACGAGCACTGAGGGCCGAGCAGCCAACGCGCGGGCGATCGCGATGCGTTGTTTCTGGCCCCCCGAGAACGCCTGCGGGTACCGCGAGGCCATCGCGGGGTCCAAGCCAACACGCTCCAGCCATTCTTCGACCGACGCACTGATCATTCCCCTTGCCCTGGCGAGGTTGATCCCGTCCTTCAACTGGTCCCCAACTGTGCGCCGGAGATTCAGTGAGGTTGAGGGATCCTGGAAGACCATCTGAATCGCGGCGTCCACAGCTACGCGCCGTCGCAGCCCGAGCGGGCGGATCTCCTGGCCGTTGAGGCTCACCTGCCCGCCTGACCTCGACTCGATGCCGACCACTGCGCGGGCCAAAGAGGACTTGCCGCAGCCGGATTCTCCGACCAAAGCCACGACTTCACCAGGATTTACCGTCAGACTGACGCCGTCCACGGCCACGAGTGGTGGCTTCCTGTATTCCACGCTCACATCGGAAACACTCAACGCTGCATTGCTCATGCCTCTTCCTCCGCGTGGATGGATTCCTTGGCCAGGTCGGCGCCTGGCATCGCCGCCAGCAGGGACTTTGTGTACTCATGCTGGGGCTGCGCGAAGATCTGCCGGGCCGTCGCGTTCTCCACGATTTCCCCATAGCGCATCACACTAACCTCATCTGCGATGGAGGACATCACTCCAAGATCGTGGGTCACCAGCAAAACTCCTAGGTCCGATTCGTCCACCAGCTTGCGAAGCAACTGCAAGACACCAGCCTGAACTGTGACGTCCAACGCCGTGGTCGGTTCGTCGGCCAACAGCACGTCTGGTTCGCAAGCCAAACCGATGGCAATCGCAATACGTTGGCGCTGACCGCCCGAGAACTGATGAGGGTACTTGTTCAGCGCTTGTGCTGGTTCGGGAACACTCACGCGTTCAAGGGATGCGATCGCTTTGGCGATGGCCTCGGCCTTAGACACTTTCAGATGCAGTCTCACGTGGTCGGTCAGCTGCTTACCGATGGTGAGCTGGGGGTGAAGACTCGTCGATGGGTCCTGGAACACCATGGCGATCCGACGGGCACGGAACGGCTTGATGGCCTGCTCGGACAGTGAGATCAGGTCCGCGTCGCCGATATAGGCATGACCGGTGGCCCGGGTCTTAAGTGGCAGCAGCCCCAGCGTGGCCAGTGCGGTCATCGTCTTACCTGAACCCGATTCACCCGCCAGGCCGTGAATGGATCCGCGCCTGACCTGCAGGTCGATCCCCTTGACGATCTCATGGCCCTCGCCGCGTTTCGGCTGGGTCATCACCTTGAGGTTCTGAATGTCGAGCGCAATGTCTGCACTTACTGTTCGTGTTTCAGTCGGGCTCATGACTCCGCCGTGTTCGGGTCGAGGATGTCTCGTAGGGTGTCGCCCAGGAGGTTGAAGGCCACCACAACGGTGAGGATTGCCACTCCGGGAAACACTCCGATCCACCAGCTGTCGAAATTCTTCATAGCGTCGGAGATCATGGATCCCCACTCGGCCTGCGGCGGTTTTGCACCCAGGCCCAGGAAGGACAGACCTGACAACAGCAAAATGGCCGTTCCGACATCAAGACTCGCCAGGACGATCATGGGGCCAATGGTGTTGGGGGCGATGTCCCGCAGCAGCGACTTCATGGGCGAGTAGCCCAAGAGTCGTCCGGCGACCACGTAGTTCTGTCCCCGCATGGTCATCACCAGGCCACGCATCACTCTGGCGTATTGCGGCCACGACACGATCAGCGCTGCGATCACCGCGTTGATCAGGGACGGGCCGAGGGCTGCTGCCACGACCATGGCCAGAATGACGGTTGGGAACGCCATAACCAGGTCACACAAGCGCATGATGGTGCTGTCGACCCATTTTCCAAAGTAGCCAGCAATGGCTCCCAGGACGGCCCCGATCAACAAGGACATGACCACCAGCAGAAGCGACAACGGGATGGTGACCCGGGCGCCGTTGATCACGCGAGAGAACACGTCACGTCCGAGCGCATCCGTTCCGAACCAATACGATCCCGTCGGCGCCATCAGCGCGGTCCCACTCTGATCGAGCGGGTCATGTTGCTGGATCAAAGGGGCAAAAATGGCAACGAGCACCCACACGAGAGCGATACCGGCGCCGATCAGACCAATCGTGTGATTGCCATGGAAGAGTCGCGTTGTCAGGCGACGGCGGGAGACGACGGTCGTACTCATGCCAACCTCACTCTCGGGTCCACAATGCTGTAGAGAATATCGACGATCAGGTTCACGCCGAGGTAGATGATGCCGACCACGAGCCCGACACCCATGATGGCTGTCAGGTCGAGGTTTGAAGCGGCCTTGAATGCGTATGACCCCAGGCCGGGCCACGAGAAGATCTGCTCCACCAACACCGTGCCCGCGAGCAAACTGCCGAAGGCAATACCCACCATGGTCATGATGGGTACAGCCGCAGCGCGCAGAACATAGCTGAACACGATGGTGCGTGAACGGAGCCCCTTTGCTCTTGCCGCCCGCACATAATCCTGATCCAGAACTTCCAGAACGGATGTTCTGACAAATCGCGTGAGAAGACCGACCGTGAAGAGCGTTAATACCAGAACTGGTAAGAACAAGTGCGCTGCGGCATCTACGAAGGTGTCGAGCTGGCCCGCTAACAACGCGTCAACGGTGTACATTCCGGTGACGTGCGGCGGGGTTAGGTAGTCCGAGGACTGCCGACCAGCACCCGGTGCGATATGCCACTTGAAGTAGAAGAAGTAGTACAACATGAGCGCCATCCAGAAGGTCGGCACGCTCAGGCCCGCAAGAGACACCACACGCACGACTTGGTCGGTGACCTTTCCCCGACGGTGTGCCGCCCAGGTTCCAAGCGTCACTCCGATGGCTAGCGAAAGCACGATGGTCGCGAGCGCGATCTCCAACGTAGCGGGAACGGCCTTGGCCAGGTCCGCGGAAACGGGATTACGCGTCAGCTGCGAAATCCCCAGATCTCCCTGGAAGAGGTTACCGAGGTAGATGATGTACTGCTGCCAGAACGGCTTGTCCAAGCCATACGTCGCGTTGAATTGGGCGACAGCTGCAGGGTCTTCTGCGGCACGTTCACCCAGTGCGGCCGCAACGGGATCTCCAGGGACCAGATTGGTGAGAATGAACGTCACGAACGTCACTCCTACGGCCAAGGCCACCGAGATGAGCACACGCCTGGCCAAGTAACCGATCAGGGGATGACGCCTGGGCGTCCCCGCACGCTTACGCACTCGGGAACGCCCAGGCTCTGTCGTCACTGCGGTCATTACTTCTTACCCAGGCTTGCCACGTCCACCGTCCAGATCGGGTTGTAGTCCACGTTGGTCAGAGTGTTGGCGTGGAGCAAATTGTTGCCGGGCTGGAACAACGGGACGAAGGGACCACCCTCGTTCAATGCCTCACCGAAGGCCACATAGCCTTCGTCGCGACTGTCACCGACAGTCTGATTCGCTGCGGTAGCAGCCTTGGTCACCTCGTCATCTGCACCTTCAGCCCATCCCGCACGCAAGCCCATCAGTTCACCTGGACCGTAGGCCGTGTAGGACGACGCATCGGGGTAGTCCGGACCGTAGTACCAGAGTCCGATCTGTTCCTTGCCGTTACGGTACTTGTCGAGTTCGGTAGCCACCGGCGCCGGTGCCAGGTCGGCATTGATACCGATCTCCTTCAACTGCACCTGGAGTTTCTGCGCCAGCTGGTTGAAGTCCACACCATTGACCGAGATGTCACTCGGATAGTTCAGCTGGATCTTCTCGCCTTTGTAGCCCGAGGCTTTCAGTGCTTTCTTGGCGCCATCGAGATCCTGTTTGGCGGCGCCGTTTTCTGGGACGGCTCCCCCAAGGATCGAAGGCACCACTCCGGTGGCTTGAACCGCACCATTACCTGCCATATCGAGCAGTGCCTTGTAATCAACGCCGAGCCGCATCGCTTCCGCGAACTCCGGGCTGGCAGTGACCGGCGAAACCGACTTGTTCTGGTTTGCGAAGAGGAAGATCATCTGTGCCGATGCCGATTCGGCCACTGTCACCTTGGACTTATCGGCAGACTTGGTCTGCGAGGCGGATAGATCCAAAGCGAGCTGAGCCTGGCCGCCTTCGACGTTGATCTTCTGCGTCGATGCCGGGGTGTTCTGCATGACGACCTTGTCATAGGTCGGGTCAGCAGGGCCGTCGTATTTGGGGTTTAGTTCCATGGTGACCTGAGAGGCCACGTCCATACTGGAGAGAGTGTAGGGACCAGATCCGGCGGAGTTCTTGTTCAGCCAAGACTCAGCCTTGTCGTCCGTGCCTGTGGTGCCACCGTTCTCCTTAACCACTTTGGAGTCAAGAATGCCCATGGCGGGATTGGCCATGATCGCGGGGACACCCGGAGCGGCTTCCTTGGATGAGACCACTACGGTGGAATCATCGGCCTTTTCGAAGGAAAGACCGTCCAGGAGGAAAGCCGGAGTGCCCTTCATTCCCTGGACACGCTGAAGACTGAACAACACATCGTCAGCGGTGACTGGGTTGCCACTGGAGAAAGTACGACCGTCCTTGATCTTGAATGTGTACGTCTTCGCGTCATCTGAGACGGTCATGTCCGCGAGAAGCGGTACCGCTTCCTTGACGTTGCCCCCTTCGTAGGTGACCAACGTGTCGTACATGGCTTTGTCCGCGATCATGCCGGTCAGTTCGTACATGTGGCCGGGATCAACAGATTTGAGGTCAAAGACCTTGGCGACAACGAGGGTCCCCCCGGAGGCTGATCCGGATTCATCGGACCCTCCAGTCTTTTTTCCGCTTGAACAGGCCGTCAGCGCCAGGGATGCTGCCACCAGCCCTACGCCGAGTGCGCTCAGTCGAGATTTCAGTGCCACTTTTCCTCCAGGGGTGCAACGGTGCGACAGTTCCGACATAACGAACGCGGTTGTTCTGCGCGTCACCGACCTATATGAGCTGCATCTCAGGATGCCTGTGCAATGTTACACCTCAGTCGACGGTTGTGGTTGACGATGGCGCCGTTCCTTCCCAGTCACCACATGAGGGCATCCACAGCGCTGCCCGTCAACCGGCCCGAAAAGCCAGTGCGATCCGCTCTATTGCCTCTCTTACTCCCCTCGGTCCTTCGCAGCCTCCCGAACAGACCACGACCCGCTTGAGATCCACCAGGTCATCGCCAGACAACTGCCGAGCCCCATCGAAGAACCCCGCCGTATCCGAGTCTCCTTCTCCAAATGGCATCTTCGGCCACAAGCCGCAGGTTCGACGCAGCATTGACGTCCGCTTCCGCATTGTTCTGCGCCTGCAGCTTCAATCCAGGGTCGGCCGCGATCTCGTCTCGCAGCCCGATGACCAGATTCACGAGGTATCGGTCGTCGGCGGGCAGGTCACCGACGTACTTTTTGACCTTGGCTATGACCTCGCTCCTAGCCGCAAGCCAGGGTTCCGCCTGAGATGACAAACCGACTTCCGCCCCGGACGGTATCCGTGTGAATGCGGTGACTCCAGGCTGGATCTCCACCCCGCTGCTGGAGTCCATCGACGACCAGGCGGTCAAGGATCGTCTGCTCTCCCGCACCCCTGCCGGCCGGTTCGGTCGCCCCGAGGAAGTCGGCCAGGTCATCGCCTTCCTGGTCTCCGACGCAGCCTCCTTCGTGACCGGCACGATTGTCCCCGTGGATGGCGGTTACCTGACAACTGGCATCTGAGCCACAGGTCCCGGACAGACTCCACCCGTAGTGTCGTAGACACCTCAAAGGGTGCGAGTGATGACAACAGTGAAGTCCCCGGCTGGTTCTCCAGCCGGGGACTTTCTGCATCTTCACACGAGCACGGCACAGCTGATCACCAGCCGGCGAATTCCTCCAACACGCTCTCAGGCACCAGCCCGGCCACGGCGTCATCCAGCGCCTGCGTGAGAATGCTCAGGCCCTCCGCGAGTTCTGCGGAGGTGATGGTCAGCGCCGGCGTGAGTTCTATGACGTCATCGCGAACCACATAGAACACCGCGCCCAGTTCCCAGGCCCGGTAACAGGTCAGCGCAGCCAAGCGGGCAGAGGCCAGCTCGACCCCAACCAACAAACCCTCACCGCGCACGTCGCGCACAGCCTCAGCACCCGGTCGAGATGAGGCGCGATAGTCGGTGAGCAGGCCGCGCGCCAACGAACCAAGCGAGCGGACGTGACCCAGCAACGCGTCGTCGAGCATGGTGAGCACCGCGGCCCCGGCCGCGGCACCGATCCCGTTGCCCGCCAGCGTCAGCAGCGCCGAGGCCGTGGGCCCGTCCAACGCCTCCGCAGAGCCGATCACCGCGCCCACAGGCAGTCCGCCGCCCAACGCTTTGCCCAGCGTCACCAGATCGGGAAGCACCTCGGCGTGTTCATAGGCGAAGCGCAGCCCGGTCCGGCCCATGCCGGTCTTGACCTCGTCCGCGATCAGCAGCGTCCCGGTCTCGTCGCAGAGCCTGCGTAGCTCCTTCAGGAAACCGGGGGCCGGAACCCGCACACCACCGTCGCACTGGATGGCTTCCACAATGACGCATGCCGTGCTCCGCTGAGCCAGGTGACGACCCAGCGCGGGCACCAGCTCGTCCAGCGCGACAGCCGTCACCGGATAATCGAAAACTCGGGCGACGCCCTGCGCCCCGGAGTCCGCGCCGAAGTCCTGCGCCTCCTGCCCCAGCCCGTGCCCGCCGTGGTAGGAGCCGGTGAAGCTCACCACCGAATCTCGCCCAGTCGCATGGCGGGCGGCACGGATCGCCACCGAGTTGGCATCGGTGCCACCAAGCCCCAGGTAGACGCGTTCCGACGCCCGCGTCGGCACCGTTGCCCGCAGCCGTGCGGCGAACTCCGTGGTTCCGGTCATGGCGCCGGAGAGCACGGAGGCGCCCGCACCCGCCGCAGCGGCGGCACTGACGGCATCCGTGATCTGCCCGGTTCCGTATCCGAACGACGCCGCGCCCCAGGCGGCAGACAGGTCCAGCACCTCGCGTCCGCTGGCCGTGACCAGTTCCGCGCCGTGCCCGCCCGCGGTCGCCAGCGGGAAGAAGCGCAACCGCTCCACCCCAGCAACGGTGCTCAGATCCGCCTCATAGGCCGCCGCTTCCACCTCACGTTGCTTGACGGTGATCTCACGTCGCTGGTCAGCACTCATAGGGGCTCCTCCCGTGCCTGATCCTGAATGGTTTGTGCCGCCCCGAGGTATCCAGCCATCATCGCCTTGGCCACCCGAGCGATGCTCACCTGGTCTGGAAGGAATCTTGGGTGATGCAACCCGACGCCGGGATCTGCGTCCACACCCACGAAACACATGAGGGTGGGAACCGCCTCGCCGTAATAGGAGAAGTCATCTGCACCGAGCGAGCGCATGGGCGGCGCCACCTTCAGCCCCACCTGCTGAACCCATCCATGCGAGGCCCTGGCCAACCTGGCATCGTTGATCAACGAGGGCTCACCCCGCGTGTACTCGGTACGGGCCTGACACCCGAAGGCCGCCGCGATCCCGTCCGCATAATGCCCGACGGCGGTGGCCAGCCGGGTGCCTTCCGCATCCGACACGGTCCGCACCGTGCACAACACGCGTCCCTCGCCGGGAAGGACATTGGCCGCTCCTGAACCCACATGGATGGTGCCCACACTGATCATGGTGGGGTCCATGGGATCGGCGGTACGTCGAACCACCTCGGACAGACCGGTGACCACCTGCGAGACGGCCACGGCCACATCAGCACCCTGGTGCGGATAGGCCCCGTGACCGCCCCGTCCGGTCAGGACGATCTCGATCTCACCCGCTGCTGCATTGACGAATCCCTCACCGATCGCGACCGCGCCCGCAGGCACGGCGGGATGAACATGGGCACCCACCGCGTGGCCGACGCCAAACCGCCTCAACAGCCCGGATTCGGCGATCTCCTTGGCCCCGGACGGATACGTCTCCTCCCGGGGCTGCAGCATGGGAACCAAGCCGTAGGGCAGCTCCACGTTGTCGGCCGCACGAACCAGCGCCACGAGCGCGGCCAGGTGCACGTCGTGGCCGCAAGCGTGCATGGAGCCGTTGGTTGAAGCGAATTCCACGCCGGTTGCTTCCTGCAACGGCAGTGCGTCCAGCTCACCGCGCACGGCGATACTCGGCCCGGCGGACGGGCCGACCCGGCCCACACCGCCGTGCTGAGCCACCGGTTCCAAATCCACCCCCAGTGCCCGGGCAACGGTCGCCAAGGTGTCGGCCTCGTCCCCACTCACCCGTGGGTCCGCGTGCAGTTGACGGCGGAGAACGGCGGCGTCGGGAAGCTGTGCCGTCAACGCCGTGGACCAGCTGCGTTCCAGCTCGGTCAGCATCAGGATTCCGTGGCCCTGTCGTCGACACCGTAGAGCCGGGCGGCGTTCTCGTAGCCGATCATGGTGGCCACGCGCAGCCGTTGCTCCAGCGGCCAGCCGTCCAGCTCGCCGAACCTGTCCAGGGCGGCGGCCAGACCACGGCGGAACAGGAACGTACCGAGATAGAACAGTTCGGGTGCTCCCCAGGCGTCGGAGCTGAAAAGGATCTTGCCGAAAGGCGCCAATTCCAGGGACTCCGCGATGACGGCCTCGCTGCGGGATCCCGAATAGTTGATCCCCAGTCCCACGTCGAAATAGACGTGCGGGAAGACGTCCGCCAGGTACCCGGCCTCGCGATGGAAGGGGTAACAATGCAACAAGGTAAAGCGCGCTCCGGTGTCCCGGGTGGCCCGCAACAGGTCCGTCAACAGCAGCGGATTGCACCGGTGAAGGTCGACATCGTCGTCTCCGTATCCGATGTGGAATTGGATCACTTGGGCGCGGTCAACCGCCAGCCAGATGAGGTGACGGATCAGGACAGGGTCATCCAGACGGAGGGCGCCGGTGCGACGCATGAACGCCTCCGCGTGGCTCTGGACCAGCACGCGTTCCGGGCGAGCCGCGTCGAAGTCGAGGCCGATGCGATAGGCAGCAATGGACTTCACGCCGATCGCGGTCGTCAACCGAGCATCGAGCGTGCGTTCCAGATCCGACAGGTAGGTTACTGCGTCGGTGCCTGCCTCCCTGGCCTTCTCAGCGACCTGTTCCGCGATGCGTTCCAACCGAACGATTTCGTGCGCTGCCGCGTCTCCGGCCTCGGCCATCTGTTGGGGTCCGGTGATGAGATCGGCTCCGTGACCGGTCTCGATGCCGAAGGTGGTGATGTCTGCCGCGCGCAGCAGCAACCGGCTCACCTCCTCCACACCCAACTCCTTGCGACGGGCCATATAGACCTCCGGAGTGGGGAAAGGGTCCAAGCCCAGCACGGGGGCGCAATTGGCCAGCACCTGGAAACCCACCTGGGAATCGAAGCGAGTGGTGCCGACCGTGGCCGGACGGGAGGATTCGGAGATCAGCGCCTCGAACCCCTCCCGGTCCACTTCGTCCCGGAGCACCCCGTGGCAGTGATGATCGAACAGCGGTAGGCGGGACAGATCAGTAGGCACGCGCATACACCTCGCACTGTTCCTCGGCCGACCTGTGCGAGAGTTGCCGGATCTCCTCACGCTTGAGTTGCAGGAAGACCTCCACCCAGTTCGAAGCCAACCAGCTGCGCACCACCGACCCGTTGCTCAGGGCCTCGAGTGCTTCCTCCAGCGAGGACGGCAACGACGCCAGGTCCGCGTGCACACCCTCCAGTTCCAGCTCACCCTCGACCACGTCGACGGGTGGCAGATTCTCCTTGAGACCCTGCATACCGGCCTTCAGCAGGAGGCCCATCAGCAACCAGGGGTTGGCGCCGATGTCCGAGCCCCGGAATTCGAAATGCAGCTGCGGGGCAGGATCCCGACCATCCAACTCATTGGTGGGTGGGACCCGGACCAGGGCCTCACGGTTGCGCACACCACAGAAGGCCCTCGCAGTGGACCAGTTGTGTGGCGCAAGCCGCTGATAGCTGATGGTCAACGGGGCAAAGAGTGCAGTCATTTCCGGGCCGTACTTCACGATGCCCGCATTGAAACGTGCGGCCATTTCCGAGACCCGTCCGGGGCGGGCGGCGTCGAAGCTGACGTTGCTTCCGTCCGTGCCGTACAGGCCGTAGTGCACATGCACGCCGGAACCGCCGGCTCCAGCCACCGGCACAGGCGAGAAGGTGACCTCGCGCTGGTGGGCGGCATAGACGTCGGCCACCAGGTCACGCACCAAGATGGCGCGATCGGCTGCAGCCAGCGGGTCAGCGGGGCGATTCGTGACCTCGAACTGGTGCTCTGCGTACTCCGGCAGCCAGTTCTCCGGCTCGCAACCGGCCTCAGACAACACCCGCATGACCTCTGAGCCGATGGGCTCCGCCGCACGGAACTCACGTAGCGAGAACGGGTGCGGATGCACCGTGGCCGTCTTCTCCACGAACTCGTGTTCGAACGCAGCGGTGCAGACCAGCCCGAAGTCCTCGCGCAGTTCCTCCACGGCACGCTTGAGCCAGAGCCTGCTGCATGACTCCCAGTCCGAGCCATCGGTCTCCACCAGATCGGCGAACACCAGCTCGAAGGACGGCCGCTCCCCCACCGCTGGGATCCGTGTGCGGGAGTCCAGGTCGGGGCGCAGCCTCAGGTCTCCCGAGGAGCCGTACGGGATGTCATCCACGATGTGACCGAGCGGGCCGATGCCGAGATCCGCCGGCACCCAACCAAGCGACGTCCTGTCGCTGAAATCCGCGCTGCGCATGGCACGCCCACGCGTGATGCCGGCAGCATCACTCGTCGCCACGAAGATCAGTTCGTCTTCCCTGTTGATTCCGGTCTGTGCACCGGTGGAAGCCGGTTGTGTCATCAATCAAGATCCTCTGCGGTCATACGCGCACCGATACGCTGCGCCAGTTTCGGTCTGCTCATCACAATGATGAGTCCCACCAGGCACCATGCTGCAGAAACCCAGGGGAAGTAGGAGTACGGGGCGTCCTGCCCCACGACCTGCACCACATAAACGTAGACCAGGTACACAACAGCCAGCACGGGGAAGACCAGTTCCCATTTCGGGATCCCCGCCTTCTTGCCGCCCAGCGTGTCCCAGATGACGCCCACGGCCGTCATCCCGTAGGCGATGACCATGCACAGCGTCGCGATGGTCGCGAACCAGTAGTAGACATCCACGCTCGTGGCCCCGAAGAACCCGGTGACGAGTGCGCCCGCCGTGGTCAGAATGACGGTGAAGTACACGGCTGTGGTGGGTACCTTGGTGTCCGAATGACGACGTCCCAACGCTGCGGGACCGAAACCGTCGCGAGCCAGCGCGAACAACAGCCGCGAGGCGGCCATGGAGGAGGCCAGGAAGGATCCGAAGGCCACGCAGAAGGCGATCACCGAGATCAAGACCGCGAACCAGGAGCCGATGTAGGTGGAAGAGAGTTCCGTCAGCGTGGAAGAGGCGTTCGCGAAGGCGTTGACCCCCTTCTCATCCGTGCCGTAACCGATGGTCTGGGCAAACATGACAAACACGTAGACAACACCTCCCACGATCACGGCCAGCAAAAGGGAACGCGGGATGATGCGCTTGGGCTGATCGGTTTCCTCACCAAGCGACGAACCGGACTCGAAACCCGCCCAGGAGAGGAAGCCGAACACCGAGGCCGTCACGATTGCACTCATCGGTGCGCCACCCGGAGTCAGGGTGGACACGTCGACACCGGTGGAGACGGGTGCGCTGCCATTGGCCACGCGAATAATGATGACCGCGGCAAGTACCAGCATCGCCGCGATACCCACGAAACCGATCACCAGCGTGGTGCGAGCCACGATGGCGGAATCCCGCAGATTCAGCACCAGCGCTACCAACCCACACACTGCCACGACCACTAACCAGAACCAGCCGGGAAGATTCAGACCCATCTCATCCGTCATGGCGGTGAAGAACACCGCGCATGCACCCATGATGCAGGTGGCGAATCCGAGGTAGGTGCCCAGCAGCGCGAAGCCGCCGAAGAATCCTGCCCGCGGCCCCAGCGTGATGCCCGCGAGCGCCTACACGGATCCGGCGTGCGTGATCTTGCGCAGCAGCCGCACGAACCCGTAGGCCACGAGCAGGGTCCCGACGAAGGACACCGTGAAGGTGAAGGGGACGGCCTTGCCCACCAGCCCGGCCACGCCGATGCCGTTGAGGGACATGGCCATGACGGGTCCCATGAAGCCCACCGATATGGCGGTAACCTCGAAGGTCCGCAAGGATCTCTTCGGTTTGGGTGTGGTGGTGACTGCCGTTAGGGCTTCGTTGGGCAAGAGAGCGCCTTCCGATGATAAGTGATGGCGCCTTTCAGGTACGCCCTTTGCCATTAAAGCGCTTATATCTCTGATGTCTGCCGAACGTTACTTGTGGGGATGCGGTGACACACGGGTCGGCGCATTTGCACGAATGTCGGTGTGGATCAGCCCATCCGCACCGACGCGTGTGGTTTCACACCGACGCGTGTCCCTGAGCAGTGGTGCGAAACTGGCCCCATGACCCCTGATGATTTTCTACGTTCCATCCCCAAGGCCGAGCTCCACTGCCACTTCGTGGGTGCCGTCCCCGCCCAGGTGGCGTGGGATCTGGCCCAGCGCAACGGTGTCGAGCTCCCGGTCGATGGCCCGGAGACGCTCTATCACTATGGTCACTTCTACGATTTCATCGAGCGTTACATGCTCATCGCGACTGCCATACGCACGGTGGAGGACTTCGACGAGGCCGTCTATGCGGTCTTGGAGGAGGGCTACCGCCACGGCAACGTGCAATACCGGGAGATGTTCTTCAACCCCACGGACCACGCTCTGGGCGGTGCCACCTACCCCGTCATGCTGGAGGGACTGCGCCGAGGCGTTGCCCGTGCCCGGGAGGACTTCGGGGTGGAGTGCAAACTCATCCCCTCCATCAACCGTCAGCACTCCCCCGCGGCCGCGTTGGAGATGGTCCGTGAGGTCGTGGCGAACCCGTGCGACGAGGTGGTCGGGATCGGTTTGGACGCCTCGGAGCCGGCCGGTCCGCCAGAACTGTTCGCGGACGCCTACCGGCTGGCGGGCGAGCACGGACTCAAGCGTGCCGCCCACGCGGCCGAGGACTACTCCGGCATCGTTGACGGCCCGCCGGCCAATATCCTCACCTGCCTGGACCTGCTCGGCTGCGACCGTATCGACCACGGTTACAACATGTTCGTGGACCCTGAGGTCGTGGAACGCTTGCGGCGCGAGCAGACCCCGATCAACGTGTGCCTGCCCGGTTCCAGCGCCGACCTGCGCCCCATGCGCTCCGTCGCGATCCGCCGCATGATCGACGCCGGGCTGAACGTCAGCCTGCACTCCGACGACCCAGCCATGCACCGTGTCACACCGGGCGAGACCTACGTGATCGCCTCCAAGATCCTGTGGCTCAGCCTTGACGAGATGGTAGCCCTGGATCTCGCTGCCATCGACGCCGCCTGGCTCGACGACGCCGGCAAGGAGCGCTTGCGCACCACCTTCACCGAACAGATCGAGGCGCTGCGCGCCAAGGTCGCCTGAACACAAACGAAGGTGCCCGACGGCGGATGGTCGCCATCCGCCGTCGGGCACCCGTCCTGGTGTTCGGCTCGGCGCTACGGCCGGGTCAGGACAGCACCTTGGCCCGCAGGGCCTTCTTAGCGTCTGTGTCCAGGAAGGTGGCGTCCACTGAGTTGTTCACGAGCCAGGCCCTGCGCTCCCCCAGCACCTCGTCGGCGATCTCCATCTCCCTCTTCAGTGTGGTGGGAAACAGTGCCGGGTCGTCGGAATTGATGGTCACCCGCAGGCCGGCCTCCACCATGCCGGCGATGGACTCGCGACGCCACTGGATCAGCGATCGCCTGGAGGTCGTGAAAGCCACGTTGAACAGGACTCCTGCCTCGGCGCAGCGCTCCACGATGCGGGGATCGCGCAGGATCTGATAACCGTGATCGATCCGGTCGCAGCCCAGGACGTCCAGCGCAGTCTCCACAGTCTGGGCCGTGGGAGCATGCTCACCGGCATGGGCCGTCCGTTTCAGACCAGCTTCTCCTGCCAGTCGGAAGGCGTCCACGAACTTCTCCGGCATACCGCCCAGTTCGTAGAAGTCCAGTCCGATCCCGGGGATCGCGTCGGAAGGATGTTGAGCCACGGTCCGGACCATGTCCACAGCGACCTCCGCCGTGTCCTCACGATTCACGGCGGCGAGGGCGCGCCCATCCACACCGAGTTCCGTGCGGGCACGGGCGAAGCCCTCCTCGATGCCGGCAACCATCTCCGGGTAGGCAACGCCTGCCTTGATGTGTTCCGACGGACTGAACGCCAACTCCGCGTAGGCCACATCGGAGTTGTTCTTCGCATCCTCCAGCGCCTCGAAGACGGTTCGCGAGAAGTCATCTCGGTCCCGCAGCGACTGGGAGATGAGTTCATAGACGCGCAGCAGCGGGAACCACGGGCCACGGCCCTGTTCCTCCTCGGTGGGCGAGGAGTTGATGCGGGTGTAGAGCTCCTCCGCCGGCAGCGGAAGCTCCACGCCGTTCTTGGCGGCGAGGTCTGCCAGCGTGGTGGCGCGGACGGTGCCGGGCAGGTGGATGTGCAGGTCGATCAAAGAGGTGGGGGTGTTCACGGTATTCATCACTCCACGGCGAGGTTGTAGAAGAAGTAGAGCAGGAACGGGACCAGCACCCACATGCCGGGGTGGACCTGCTTGACCTTTCCGGACACGAGTTTCACGAGGGCGTAGGACAACAGACCGGCTGCGATACCGGTTCCGATGTTGCCCCAGCAGATGGTGCCGATGAGGCACATGGCAGCAGGCAGCAGGTCTGTGAGATCGTCGGTCCCAGCCAGTTTCCTGAAGTTGGAGAGCATGGTCAGACCCACCACGATCACCACGGGTGCGGTCGCGGCGTTCGGGATGGCAGCGGCCAGCGGGGTCATGAACAGAACCACCACGAACATCGCAGCGGTGACCAGGGAGGAGAAGCCGGTGCGGCCGCCGGATTCGGATCCTGACGTGGACTCTGCATAGGTGGCGATGGACGGGGCACCGAAGAGTGAGCCGCCGATGATGGCGGTGGAGTCCACCATGAACGGCTTGGTCAGGTTGATCTTCTCGTCAGCCGGGACCTTTTCCTTGATCTTGTCGGTGACGGCCATGACCACGCCGGTGGCTGCAAAGAACTCCGAGGCCAGGAACGCGAACCAATACGGAAGGTGCTCGGGTCGGAACGCGCCCCACAGGTCGATGTCGAAGGCGACACCCGCGGTAGAGGCGGGCAGCCCGAACGGTGCACCATCCATCTTGGTCAGCCCCATCGGGATGCCGACCACCGTGATGACGACGATGACGATAATGAAGGCCCCGGGGACCTTCTTGGCCTGCAATGCGATGAGCACCACAATGCCTGCCAGCGCAAGGAGCCCCTGGGAACTGCCCAGGTCACCGATCTCCAGGCTCTTCTCCCCCGCCTGGACCAGACCCACATTGCGCAGGCCGATGAAGGCGATGAACAGGCCAAGAGCCGGCGAGATCGCCAATCTGATGGGTTCGGGGATGATCTTGGTGACCAGGTTCCTGACGCCGAAGATGGTCAACAACAGGAAGACGATGCCTGACCAGAAGACCATGCCCATCGCCACCGGATAGGACACGTGCCCCGAACCGACCAGCGTGTACGCCACCAGCGCCACGCCGCCGAGTCCCGGTGCCAGCACCATGGGCAGGTTGCCGACCAGACCCATGGCTGCGGTGGCGATGATCATGAGCGTCAGGACGCAGGTGATGGCGGCCGGCAGCGGAAGCCCCGCCTCGGTGAGCATTCCTGGCACCACCACGGAGGCATAGACGGTGGCGAAGAACATCGTGGCTCCGGCGATGACTTCACGCGACCAGGTGGAGCCACGGCGGGTGACGCCGAAGAATCGGTCGAGTGCACCGACTCTTGTTTGTTCTATCGGCGGGGTGGGATTGGGCTGTTGATCGCTGGGCGCGTCAGATTTCATGCGAGCTGGTCCTGGTGGAGTCGGTTGGAGGAGAGCAACGACGATGGGCAGCGGCGTCGGCGTCAACCGATGCTGCTGCCCATCCTTGCTTCGCGTACAACGCTAAACCTCTGCCTGTTTCAGGCGGGGGTCTGTGACGCCTCTACAGGATCCTCATGAGCAACTTCTCAGGGGCTCTGGGTGGGGTCGTCGACACCAGACAGGGTGCGAGTGATGACAACAACGAACTCCCGAACCGGAACTTCCGGTTCGGGGGTTCGTTGCATCAGACCGCGGCCTACGCCGGCTGCGAAGCCGCACCGGTCAGTGCATCTGCGCACCGCTCGGCGATCATGATCGTGGGGGCGTTGGTGTTGCCTGCGGGGATCTTGGGCATGATGGAGGCGTCCGCCACGCGCAGGCCCGTGACCCCGCGGACCGCAAATGTGCTGGGGTCCACCACAGCCTCTGCGTCGGTACCCATGCGACAGGTACCCACCTGGTGGTGGTAGGTGACCACGGAGTCGCGCACGTACTGTTCCAGGTCATCATCCGTAACGACGTCGGGCCCCGGGTAGATCTCCGTGGGGCCCCACGAGGACAGCGCCTCCTGTTTGCCGATCTCCCGCATCTGCCGGACCGAGACTGCCAGGCGCTGTGCGTCCGTGGGGCCGGCCAGGGCTGCGACATCCACGGCGATGGGGTCGTCGGCACCAGCCCCGGTCAGGGTCACCGAACCACGCCCTTCGGGCTGGACCAATCCGGCGTGCAACGTGAATCCGTTGTCAGGTCCCTCCATGACGCCACCGTCCTCACGGTAATCCTGCGAGTACATCGGGAAGTTGAAGAACAGCGGCTGCAGGTCGCAGACGGGCTGGTCGTCAGAGGACCGGGAGAACAGGTGAGTCTCAGCGGCCGCGGTCTCCGGGAAGGGCACGGGCCGTTCGGTGGAGTAGATCACCGGGGACAGGAAATGATCGTGCAGATTCTTCCCGACCTGCCCCAGGTCCGCCACCGGCTCGACGCCAACCTCGCGCAATTCCTCCGCCGGGCCGATGCCGGAGCGCAGCAGCAGTTCGGGAGATCCGAGCGCACCAGCACAGAGGATGGCGGACTCACTGCGCAACTCCCGCTCGTTCCCGTCCGCGTCCCGATAGACGACGCCGCGCACCATTGGGGTCGCGTCGTCGCCCGTCGCCTCCACGATCAGCTTGAGCACCCGACCACCGGTGATCAGCGTCAGGTTCTGATGGTCCTGGACCGGTCGCAGGTATGCGCGCCAGGTGCTCAAGCGTAGTCCGTCGCGAAGGTTGAGTTGCATCCGGGACACACCCTCCGCATGCCCGTCGTTGTAGTCCTCGTCCAGGACGAAACCGGCCTGGACGGCCGCTGCGACCATGTCCTCCTGCACGGGATTACGCGGGAAGTCAGCACGAACGTCCAGGAGTCCATCACCGCCACGGACGTCGGATGCGCCTCCATCGAAGGCTTCGATGCGTTTGAAGTAGGGCAGCACCTGGTCCCACTCCCAGCCGGGGCAGCCGTTCTGGGCCCATTGATCGTAGTCATAGGATTCACCGCGCACCCAGATGCAGGCATTGAGGGAGTGGGAACCTCCCATGACTTTCCCTCTGGGCAGGTGCAGCCGGCGGCCGGACGCCCCGGTCTGGGGCGTCGAGTAGTAGTCCCAGTCCTGCGCGGAATGCCAGATCTTCCCCGCATCCGGAAGATGGTCGATGTCTGGATTGACTTCATCCTGCTCACCGGCCTCCACCAAGGTGACGCGGTGCCCCGCGTCCAGCAGCCTGCGGGCGATGACCGCTCCGGCAGATCCGGCACCGATGACGAGGTGTTCGACGACGTTGTCCAAGTAGTTGTCCTCACGCTTCCTTGCGACGGCGCGAGTATGTCTGAGAGTGACTCAGCTCATGCCGCGTTGACAGGACCATTCTGCACGAGTCGAACGAATTCGTATACGATCCGCATGTTCTGTGTCGCCGACCTCCAGGTCACTAAGGCCGGACGCAGACCGCATGTTCACCCGTCCCCCACCTGCAGCAACTTGTCGTCCCCATCCCCCGGCGTCCCGCGGCCATCGGTGTTGTTGGTCAGGATCAGCAGCTCGTTGTCCGGGGAGAAGGTGACTTCGCGGACGCGCCCCACGGTGTTGACCACGGTCGTGGACTCTTGAGGGTCAGAGAGATCCAGCCGGGTCAGGCTCTCCCCGCCCAGGTTCGCCACGAAAAGATGTTCGCCCTGGATCGCGATGGCGCTGGGTGAGGCCTCGTCCGTGCTCCACTGAGCCACTGGGTCCACGAACTCGTCACCACGGCCGCGACCTTCGACCTCGGGCCAGCCGTAGTTCTTGCCTGGCTCGATGATGTTGAGCTCGTCCCAGGTGTCCTGCCCGAACTCCGCGGCGTACATGGTGCCGTCCTCCGCCCAAGCCAGGCCCTGCGGGTTGCGGTGCCCGTAGCTGTAGACGGGAGAATCTTCGAAGGGGTTGTCCGACGGGATCTCGCCGTCCCGGGTCAGGCGCACTATGGTTCCACCCAGCGTCTTGGGATCCTGGGCCTGGTCCCGGTCCCCGGCATCCCCCACCGTGGCGTAGAGCAGGCCATCAGGTCCGAAGGCGATCCTGCCCCCGTTGTGGTTACCGCTCTGTGGCAGATCATCCAGGATCGTGACTGGCTCCCCGATCCCCACCGATCCAGGCGATCCCGTCAACGGAAACCGCTGGATGCGATTCCCATCGGGCCCTCCGGAATACACGAACAGGTCGTTCCCCTCCACGGCGAGACCGAGCAGGCCGCCCTCGCCGCCGGACACCACGTCGGGGACCACCCCGACCTCACGCGTGCCGTCCCCCACGATCTCAAGGATCCGGCCGGTATCGCGCTCGCTGATCAGCGCGGCATCCTGATACCAAGCCACCGACCACGGGGCGTCGAGCTCATCCACCACGGTCTCCATGGCTCCCGGACCGCTCGGCTGGATGGAACCACTGCTCGAGCCCGGACCGAGACTGCATCCGGCCAGTCCCACCGCGCACAGTGCGCTCACGAGTGCGATCCGGGTCTGACGGGCCCTGGCCTTGTTCCGGTTGCGGTCCATAGTCCAGTCTTGCGCGGCGGACACGCTTGATTCAACAGGTGTGCTGCTGCACCCACGTCGGATCTGCCCTCGTTGTCGGCTTTGCCCCCACCGTCGAATTCACCGGCGTTCTTATCGCAGGACGGATTCGTCCCCCGCTTCCAGAGCATCCAACGCTGCCAACGTGGGCGGGTTGGCGCCGGCCTTGGACACGGCGATCGCCGAGGCGCACGACGCCCGGTTCAAGAGTCCCTCGACGTCGGCCACACACGCGTCAAGCCCGCGCGCCAGCACCGATCCGAGTATTGACGCCATGAAGGAGTCGCCCGCGCTGATGGTGTCCACCAGCGGGCCCGGCCGGATGGGCACACTAACCTGGACGTCGCCGTCGGCCACATGCCCGACGGCGGGTCCCACCTGGCCTACGCCAGGCACCTGGGCGAGGGCTCCGTCGGCGCCCAGGGTGATCACCACGAGCGTTGCGCCGAGGTCGCGAAGGTGCTGAGCGACGTCCGACGTGGGAACGCCCGGGTAGAGCCATGCGGCGTCCTCGTCACTGAGCTTCACCACGTTGGCGTGGCGGGCCAGCCGCTCGAATAGTTCCACCGCGGCCTCATGCTCCGGCAGCAGACGGGGCCGGATATTGGGGTCGAGACTGACCACGGCCCCAGGGCCAACGGTTTCCACGAGGGAGGCCACCTTCTGCGCCCCCGGTTCCAAGAAGAGCGCAAGCGAGCCGGCATGGACCAGATGGGCATCGACGGAGTCCGGCTCAGTGATGTCCCAGCTGATGTCGAACGTGTAGTCCGCCGCGCCATCCTCGGCGATCAGGGCACGGGCCGTCGCGGTGCGCTCGGCGGAGAACGTCTCGTCGCCAATGGACACGCCCTCGGCCCTGAGTTCGGAGGCGATCCGTTCGCCGCGGGCATCGTGCGCCAGATGCGTCAGCAGTGTGGCCTCCACCCCCAAACGGGACAACCCGAGCGCCACATTGGCGGCTCTTCACAGTTGAGGGTGTAGGAGTTGGTTTCTGAATCCTCCGGTTTCTAAGAGTGAGCGGGCGATGTAGTGGGCGAGGGATCGGAAGCCGAGGGCGATGCCTCGGAGGTGTTCGATCCTGCCGTTGATGGCCTCGGTGGGGCCGTTGGAGGTTCGGGGATGGTCGAAGTACGCGGCGGTGTCCTCGGCGCGCTTGGTGATGGTTCTGGCCAGGGTCCGCAGTTCCCTGAGTCCGTCGGGGATGCTGGTTTTGAGTCGTTCCAGCAGCCGGGTGAGTGCGGTCTTCGCCTTCTCGGGGGTCGGCTGGTGATAGATCGATCTGAGTTGCTGGTAGGCCTCCCACGTGATGCGCAGGGCCAGGAAACGCTCATCAGCGAGGACCTCATGAACACGCCGGGATTGCTTGTCGGTGAGAAGATCCACGCCCTTGAGGAGCAGCTTACGAATCCGGAAGAGGGGTTCCCCGGCTCGGCCTCGGTGTCCGAAGACTTGTTGTTGGAGGCGTTGCCGGCACTTGGTGACAGCATCAGCACCGAGCTTGACCACGTGGAAGGGGTCGAGGACTTCCACGGCGTCGGGCAGTTGTTGGACGGCGGCGGTTTTGAACCCGGTGAACCCGTCCATGGCGACGACCTCGACCCGATCCCGGAAGTCTTGAGTTTGGGCTTGCAGCCAGCTCGCGAAGACCTCTTTGGAGCGGCCTTCGGCCATGTCCAATAGCCGCGAGGGCCCAGTGCCATCGGCCACTGGTGTGGCGTCGATGATGACCGTGACGTACTTGTCCCGGCCTCGCACATGCCTCCAGACGTGTTCATCGACCCCGATGACGCGGACACCGTCGAAGCGGGTGGGGTCGTCGATGAGGCGGCGCTGGCCTTCGGCCAGGATCGCAGCGTTGGTCGCGTTCCACGACAATCGCAGATCCCGGCAGATGGAGAGGACAGAGCGGTGGTCCACGACCAGCGCGTGCAGGCCCCAGCCCAAGGCAGTGCGCGTGAGCTTGGCCCGCGGCTCGGCCGCTTGGGAGGTGTCCTGCCGCCACACCCTCGCGCAGGCATCGCACCGGTATCTGCGGATTCGCACGTGCAGCACCGTTGGCCGAGCTCCGAAGGGTTCATGAGATAGCTGGCGCTTCACCGTCCCGATAGGGCGAGCTCGGGATCCGCAGGTCTGGCAGTAGTCATCAGCGGCCACGACGTCGCAGGCGATGACCGCTTCCCGCTTGGTGATGCACTGGCCAGTGGCGACCAGGCCTAGCTGGTCCAGCCCGGCGAAGACTGTCAGATCAGGGGTCGTGAAGATAGATTGGGACACGGTCGAGGTCTTTCAAGAGGGCAGTGTGGTAACTCCCATCTTCGAAAGACCTCGACCCCTATCCACGCACCGCCACGCCGCCCATGTCAGAACCCCGCACCTACACCCTCAACTGCGAAGAGCC
>NZ_JALAGT010000029.1 GCF_022712295.1 Galactobacter sp. | reverse complement strand
CCCCCCCCCCTCGCGCCCCCCCCCCCCCCCCCTCCCCCCCCCGTCGCTGGCTCCCCCCCACCCCCCGGGCCCCCCGCCCCCCCGCCTGGGGCGCCCCGCCCCCCCCCCCCCCGCCCCCCCCGGCCCCCCCCCCGGCCCCCGCCCCCTCGCTGGTCCGTTGTATTCCGCGGTCACCTCCGCCTTGGCAGGGCGGCCGGGAACGTATTCGGTCTCCGTCGTGGACGTGGCCACGGGGGAGACCCTGGTGGATCAGAACGGCGCGGAAGCTGGTGTGCCCGCGTCCTCCTTGAAGCTGCTGACCGGTACCGCGGCACTGTCGACGCTGGGCCAGGATGCGCGGTTCGACACCTCTGCCGTTTTGGATGGCGATGATGTGTGGCTCGTGGGCGGCGGAGACGTGATGTTGGGGGCCGGGGAGTCGGACGATTCCGTGGTGAACGGGCATGCCGGCTTGGGGACCTTGGCGCAGAAGACCGTTGCGGCGCTGGAGCGACAGGGCGTCACGGGACAGATCAACGTAGGGCTGGACTCCACCCTGTTCCCCGGCCCGGGGCTGAACCCGGACTGGGCGGACGATCTGGTCACCACGAACAACATCACCGAGGTGCAGACGCCGGCCATGTACGCCGGGCGAGCGAACGCTGACAACCACTCCGAGGTGGTGCGGAACCCGGCCTCCGTGGCGCGGCAGACGTTCGTGACGCGATTGCAGGAGGCCGCCGACACGAAGGGCTTGGACATGACCTTCCTGCTCGGTGAGACGCGTGATGGAGCAGATGGGACAGAGGGTGCCTCCGGAGACACGGTCGCGAAGGTCTCCTCCGCGACCGTCATGCAGCAACTGGAATACATGGAGAACCACTCGGACAACTACCTGGCGGAAACCTTCGGCCGCTTGGTCGCGGTGGAGTCAGGGCAGACCGGCGATATCGAGGGTGCCACGTCCTCGGTGAGCGCGGCCGTGGAGGAACTGGGCGTGGACACCACCGGCCTGGACATGCACGACACCTCGGGGCTGGCCGCCACGAACCAGGTCTCACCCTCCACGCTTGCCCAGCTGCTGGCGGTGACGCAGACCAGCGCGAACGCGAACCTGCGGGACCTGGCCGGGTTGCTACCCGCAGCTGGAGCGTCAGGCACCCTGTCCAACCGGCTGGCCGGGTGGGACACCAAGGGATTGATCCGCGCCAAGACCGGCACTCTCGCGGACGTGATCTCCTTGTCGGGGTTCGTGACGACACGGGACGGGCGGCTTTTGAGCTTCTCTGTGATGTCTTCTCACGTCACGGGCGTGCAAGACGGTGCGCGCGCCGCCACCGATGCGGTCGCGGAGGCCCTGTTGGAGGGCTGAGTCGCATCGTTGCCAACGTGTGGGACCGACCATAGTCTGATGGTGTCAGGTTTCGACGTAGTCCCGGGCGCACCGGACTTCCGCGGAACCATCACTCGTTCGCCGGAAGAGCCACCATGCGTTTCAAAATCATCACCACGCTCGGGACCGCGGCGCTCGCCGTGGGCCTCACACCCCTGGCCGCAGCGGCGGCACCTGTGCCCGACGACGTGTCGTCGACGTCCGCGCTCGCCGCACCGGGCGCCGTGCGACCGGCTGCTGCGCAGCCCGCCGAAGGGCAGCCGGCCGCCGGGACGGCGGCAGCCCTGACCGAATCGTCGGGCACTGGCGATGTCGAGTTCGGTGAGGCGAAGAAAGCCAGCGACCAGACGCCCACCAAACTGGATGTGCTGGGCGTCTGGGCGCACCCGGACGACGACGCGGGCCTGACCACCCCGTGTGGGATCTGGGAGGACCGCAACGACCTGAAGTGCGGCATCATGCTCACCACCCGCGGCGAGGGTGGCTCCAACTCTGTGGGGGACGAGGCCGGCCCTGACCTGGCGCTGCGGCGAGAGAACGAGGACCGGACCTCCCACCACCGCACCGGCTCCGACAACATCTACTACCTGGACCGGGTGGACTTCTTCTACAACACCTCGTCCCCGCTGACGCAAAAGGTCTGGGATCACGACGAGACCCTGCGGCGCGCGGTGCGGGTGGTCCGCGAGACCCGTCCGGAGATCCTGACCACCTGGACGCCGTCTCTCGCGGCGGGGCACGGGAATCACCAGGAGGCGGGGCGGCTGACGTGGGAGGTGGCCCGTGCGGCGGCCGACCCGGAGCAGTTCCCGGAGCAGCTGACCGGCAAGAATGCGGTGAACACCTGGCAGATCAAGCGCATCCTGGAGATGCCGAATGTGGACGGCAAGGGCGAGGCCAACCAGAAGAACTGCCTGGCCGATTTCGAGTCCGCTGAGACGAATCCGTACCCGGTGGTGGGGCTCTGGACGGGCTACGAATCCCCGTACACGTGGGCCAAGGGCAACACGGCAGGTAGACAGCCCGGGACCAAGAAGACGTGGGCGCAGGTGGGGACCGAGGGCGCCAAGATGCACGCAACGCAGGCCCGCACCATGCAGAAGGACCAGGTGAAGCCGAGCTGCCTGAAGTGGTCCGTCCCGTTCTCGGCAGCCCCGATGCAGCCGGAGTCTTCGGTTGCCGGGCGCAACGACGAGTCGGCGCTGTACGGTGCCGCGATCGCGGACCCCGGCGGCATGCCGTTGGGTTCCGAGTTCTCCGCGGAACCTGCTGAGTACCGGGTCGGTGAGGGCGAGTCCACCACCGTCACGGTGCACGCCGCCTCAGGCAAGGGAACGCTGAAGGGCGGCACGGTGTCTTTGAAGGCCCCTGAGGGCTGGACCGTCTCCGGGGCCCAGCAGCTAGAGGACATCCCCGAGTCCGGCCGCGACCTGGAGTTCACGGTGACCGCACCGGAGTCCGCTGACTCCGTGCCCGCGCGGCTGCGGGTGTCCTTCGACGGCGGCGACGTCACGGCCTACAACGAGACCACGGTGCTGCCGGTGGACGGCGTCGAGGGACGCTTCCAACGTTGGGGCAACACCGCGGAGTACGACGAGTGGACCGAGAAGACCGCTGCCAACTCCGGCGGACCGTCGCAGGCCTATCGAGACATCGGCACGGGTGAATCCGTGACCGTCCCGATTAACGTCACCAACCACACCTCCGATGCCGCGTCCGGAACGGTGAAGATCGCGGCACCCGACGGGATTGAGGTCGCGACTCCCGAGGTGTCCTTCGACGGACTCGCCGCAGGTGAATCCGCTACGGAGAAGTTCGTGGTGACCCATACCGATCCCAAGGCCGCAGGCGGAGACACCGCTGAGCTGACCGTCACCACCACCTCTGGCGAAGGAACCAGCACCGAGAAAGTGACCCTCGAGGTGGTGCCCAGTGCGGAGATCGCCGAGCTGGAAACCGCACCGAAGATCGACGGGAATGACGACGGCTACGAGTCCACCCTTGACCTTTCCAAGGTCTGGGAGGGTGACGAATGCGACCCCGACGGCACCGACTGCGGCAAGGGCTCCAACGCCAAGGTGGGATGGCACGACGACTCCCTCTACGCACTGATCACGGTGAAGGATGAGCAGGCCTCGGCCGCGGCGACCCCTCGTCGCTGCTTCGGTCACTGGCTCGTGGACTCCACCGAGGTACTGCTGGATCCTCGTGGCGATTCCGACGACACCTCCACCACGTTCAAGCTCGGGGTGTTCCCGTTCACCGACGATGCTGAGAACTACAACGGCAACGGCGCCAACGGCCCGTGCTGGGAGCGCGACGCCGACTTCCACCAGGGCTTCTCCACCGGGCCGCTGGCGGAAACGGTGCTGAAGGCCCCCAACGCTCCCGGCGTCGAGGTCGCCGCCAAGGCCCAACGAGACGCCGACGGGGCGTACACGGAAGGCACATGGACCGTGGAGGTGAAGATCCCCCTCGAGGATCTGCCGCAGTCCCTGGCCACGCCGTCCAAGGCACCCACCGGAAACGCGGACACCAACAAGGTGGACCCGGACTACCTGGGTCTGAACGTCACTCCGTACGACTCCGACACCGAGGACTTCATCGGGCAGACCCGGCTGGCGTGGTCGGCCTTCGGCTCGCAGCAGTCCGAGCCCTACCGCTGGGGCCACGCCTACCTGAGCGGGTACGAGCCGCCGGCGACCAAGGCTGCCGTCACCAAGGCAGCCGACGTCGCGGACGGGGAGGCGATCATCCCGGACACCGCGCTCTCCGGCGCGGACTCCCCGCAGACCATCTATCAGTCGGCCACGGGCGGCGTCCCGATCGCGGGCCTCAGCCCCGACGCTGAGGCCTCGGTGAAGGCGGCGCAGGGCTCCGACGGCATCGACCTGGATCTGACCGGTACGGAAGGAACCTTCCACGCCTACCTCTACCAGGGCGATCCCACCCACCTGCCCGTGTGGACGTCCTCCTGCGAGGACAAGTCCGGGCACGACGCCTGCTCGGCCAGTGATGGCAAGGCCGCGGCCTGGGGCAAGGACATGGCGGGCACGGTGCTCGCGGGGGCCACGGCCAAGACGTCGGAGGGCAAGCTGACCCTCAAGGCCTCACCCAAGACGTTGGCAGGATTGGGTAAGGACGCACGGATCCTGGTCTCCTTCCGTTCCGCCGACGCCGTGGACGGGACCGAGGGCAGCACCGAGGCCTGGGCCATTCCTGTGACCGCGGCGGACCAGGAGCCGGACCCCAGCGGGACCGCCACCGGTGAGCCGGACCCGAGCGCCACACCGTCGGACAGCACGGATCCCTCCGGGACCCCGGAGCCGTCAGGCTCCACCGACGCATCCACGGATCCCAGCGATTCCGCGGGTGCCGGGGACCAACCGTCGGGCACCGATGACGCGACTTCCGATCAGGCCGGGGACAACCTCTCCGACACGGGCGCCAGCGTCCGGTGGATCATCCTGATCGGCGTGATCCTGCTGGTGGGCGGCGTGATCGCGATGATCGTGACCAGGGTGAGGCGCCGCCACTGATCGGAGTTGGGCCACCTCAGCCGAAGAGTTGGCCCAGCTCCGGGTGGACCTCCCGGTAGCGCTCCAGGAGCTCGCGGGCCACGTTCACGGAATCCACCAGCGGGTGCACCGCGATCGCCTTCCACGCCAGCTCAGGATCGCGCTGCAGCACCGAGGCGATGATGAGCTGCTCCACGGCCTTCACCGACTGCATCAGGGCCAGCATGTGCCCGGTCACGGGAGCAATGGAGTGCGGGTGGATGCCGGTGGCGTCCACGGTGCAGGGCACCTCCACCACGCACTCCTCGGGGAGCCCCGGCACGGTGGAACCGTTGCGGACGTTCAAGATCATGGTGGAGGGCCGCCCCGTGCGCAGGGCCGCCATGATGTTCAGCGCCACCTCCTGGTAGCCGCCTGACTCGATGTCGGCCTCGTCGCGTTCGGCCTCCTGCCCCTTCTCGCGCCCCTCGGCCATATAGGTGGCCTCGCGCTCGTGCTTCACGCGTTGCCAGAGCGCGTAGGCCTCCTCGGGGTCCGTGGTCGCGGACGCGTAGAACCCGGCCTGCTGATCCAGCAGGAATTCGCCGCGGGTCTGCTCCTCGGAGCGGATCCGGGCCACGGCCTCACGGTTGTCGTAGTAGTAGTACAGGTACTCGTTCGGCAACGCACCCAGGGCTCGAACCCAGTCCTTCCCCACCACGCGGGCCTCCTCGATGGTGTCCAGCTTCGCTTCATCCCCGAGGAGTTCCGGCAGCCGGTCGCGGCCGTCCACGGTGAAGGAACGGAGCCACCCAAGGTGGTTCAGGCCCACGTAGTCGAACTCGCTGGCCTCCGGCTGCCCCGTCACGGCCAACGCGGCACGGCGCAGCAGGCCGATGGGGGTGTCGCAGATGCCCACCACGCGGTCTCCCAGCACGGTGCGCAGGCCCTCGGTGATGATGCCGGCAGGGTTGGTGAAGTTGATGAACCAGGCGTCGGGGGCCTTCTCCTTGACGCGGGCCGCGATGTCCAGCATCACCGGCAGCGTCCGCAACGCGTAGGCCAGTCCGCCGGGGCCCGTGGTCTCCTGACCCAGGATCCCGAGATCCAGTGCCACGCGCTCATCGCGCGTGCGGCCCTCCGTGCCGCCCACGCGGATGGCACAGAAGACGAAGTCGGAATGCTCGACGGCGGTGTCCAGGTCCGTCGTCGCCGTCACCTCGGGCGCGTCGGGCAGTCCGGGGAGCAGTCCCTCGATCACCGCGGAGATCGCTGCGAGTCGGTCGGTATCGGTGTCGTAGAGGGACACCTGGGACACGCGCACCGGTGCGTCCGCCGCGGCGACCGCCTGGATCACCTGCGGCACCCGGAAGCCACCGCCGCCCAGGATCGCCAGTTTCACTCCACGGTTCTCGGTGCTCGCGCTCGTCATGGTTGGAACGCTAGCAGCAGCGCAAGGTGGCTTTGGAGCCCCGAGAACACTCGGGAGTGCAAAGGGGCCCCGAAGCGGCACCTCGAAGTGCGGGGGTCCAAACTCTCATGGCGGTCGTGTCTGTGCTCCAAACGCGGCAAGATGGGGACCATGGTCATGAACGCTGAGCACACTGACGCATCCCCGGATGGCGCCAAGGGGGAACTCGACGTCCTGATGGCCGGGATGCTCTTCATGGACATCGTCTTCACCGACCTGCCCTCGGCACCTCAGCCCGGAACCGAGATCTGGGCAGGCGGCATGGGCACCTCACCCGGCGGCATCGCCAACCTTGCCGTCGCGACGGCGCGTCTGGGCCTCAGCACGGGGATCGCGACCACTATGGGGGACGACGGCTACGGTTCGTGGGCCCGCACCATCCTTGAGACCGACGAGGGCATCGACCTCACCCACACGCAGACCTTGGAGCATTGGCACACCCCGGTCACGGTCTCCATGGCCTACGACGGTGACCGTGCCATGCTCACCCACGGCCACCGTTCACCCATCACCACAGCAGAGCTTGTGGGCCCCGACGCGACACCGCGCGCCATCCTGGCCGATCTCGACGAGGATCCCTGGTGGAGACCCGCGGCCGGGCGCGGGTCCAAGGTCTTCGCCGACGTCGGCTGGGACCCTACCGAAACCTGGGACCCCGCCGTACTGCGTGCCTTGGACGGCTGCCACTGCTTCATGCCCAACTCCGTCGAGGCCCGCGCCTACACCCGCAAGGACACCCCTCAAGAGGCGCTGAAGGCGCTCGCCGAGCTGGTCCCGGTCGCAGTGGTCACCCTCGGGGCCGAGGGAGCCATCGCCATCGACAACGAATCCGGAGAGCGCGTCCACGTGGCCACCGTCCCGGCCACCGCCATCGATCCCACCGGAGCGGGCGACGTCTTCGGGGCCTCGTTCGTGGTGGGAACCCTGGAAGGCTGGCCGCTGGAGCAACGCCTCAAGTTCTCCTCCCTGTGCTCCTCACTTGCGGTTCAACAATTCGGCGGATCCCTCGCGGCACCCGGGTGGGGTGACGTGGCGGACTGGTGGGGTGCTGTTGGGCAGAAGGCCACAGCGGGCGACCCACACGCAGCGAAGCTGCGCCAGGACTACGCCTTCCTCCCCGATCTCATCCCACCGGGTCCGGTCACATCCGTCAGGCGCGCGGAGGCCACCATCGCCAGACTCGCGGACGTCACACACGGCCCGGATCTGCCATAGTCATTCACAACATCAGTTATCGCTCCACCAACCAAAAGAAGAGGGAAACCCATGAAGTCTCGACGAAACCACCGTGGTGCGGGGCGGATCGCGGCCGCAGGACTCGCCATCGCCGGCGTGGCCCTGACCAGCGCATGTGCACCGGGGTCCAACAACAAGTCCTCCGGCTCCGACGAGACCAAGAAGGCCTCCGAGGTGGAGACCGACGTCTCCAAGATGGGGGACATCACCCTGAACCTGTGGGATCAGGAGTCCCGCGGCGCCCAGGACGCCTCGATGAAGGAACTCATCAAGCAGTTCGAGGCCAAGTACCCCAACATCAAGATCAAGCGGAACTCGCAGTCCTTCGACGACCTGAACAAGACCTTGCCGCTGGCGCTGTCCGGTGACGCTTCCAAGGTCCCCGATGTGGTGCAGGGCAACAACGGCCGCAACATTCTTGGCTCGTTCGTCCAGGGCAAGCAGGTCATCAACCTTGACCCCTACGCCGAGGCCTACGGCTGGGAGGATCGCTTCCCGGAGTCCGTGCTGACCATGTCCACCTACTCCACCGACGGGAAGACCTTCGGCGACGGTTCCCTCTACGGGCTGCCGCAGGGCGGTGAGATCGTGGGCGTCTACTACAACAAGAAGATCCTCGAGGACGCCGGCGTGAAGGAGCCCCAGACCTGGGACGAGTTCACCGAATCCCTGAAGACCATCAAGGGCAAGGGCAAGACCCCGATCATGCTCGGCGACGCCGAGAAATGGCCGGCTGTGCACGTCTTCGGCCCCGTGCAGGGCGCCTACGCGGACGCGGACGAGGTCACCAACCTGGCCCTCGGCAACGAGGGCTCCGACTGGACCGATGATGACAATGTCGAGGCCGCGAAGGAGCTGCAGGGCTGGGCCAAGGACGGCTACCTGAACAAGGACTACCTGGGCACCAAGGATCAGCCGGTGGCCGAGCGCTTCGCCAAGGGTGAGGGCGCCTACATGATCGCCGGGTCCTGGAACAACGAGATCATCGAGGCCTCCAAGAACAAGGACGACTACGGCTTCTTCGCCCCGCCGGCGGAGGACGCGGACGAGGGACGAGCCACCACCGGCGGTACCTCCCTGCCCTTCACCGTCACCTCCGGGTCCAAGCACCCCGACGCCGCCGCCGCGTTCATCGACTTCATCACCAGTGATGACGCCATGAAGGTCTACGCGGAGAAGGGCAACATGCCCGTGCTGAACACCGCGGATCTGGCCCCGGCCTCCGGCGTCGGCAAGGACACCTACGAGGCCTACTCCGAGGTCACCACCGACGGCTCCCTGCTGCCGTACCTGGACTACGCGACCCCCACCTTTGCCGACGCGCTCGGCAACGAGTTGCAGGCGCTGCTGCAGTCCAAGAAGACTCCGGAACAGTTCGGCGAGGCCCTGCAGAAGGACTACGGCGACTTCGTGAAGAAGAACGGCTGAGGCTGATCCGAGCATGACCGCAGCACCAAGGCCCGACGGCGGTGGGCGCCCTCGCGGCGCCCGCCGCCGCGGCGCCGCGCCCGATGTCGCCGGGTCCGGCGGGATCGGGCCAGACGGTGCCGGGGACGCGTCGTCGGGCACTGTGCAGCGCACGCTGCCGCGGGCCTCCGCGAAACGGCGAAGGGCGGCCGACGGGCACGGACGACTTGCGCCGTACCTGTACGTGCTGCCCGCGTTCGTGGTCTACGCGGCGTTCATGCTCTACCCGCTGGGGCGGGCCGCGCAGTACTCGCTGTATGAATGGAATTCCGTCACCAACGTGGTGAACTTCGTGGGGTTCGGGAACTACGTGGAGATGTTCCAGGATCCCGAACTGCGCTCCGGATTCACCCACGCGCTGGTGCTGATCTTCTTCTACGCCGTACTTCCGCTGGTGATCGGGTTGCTGCTGGCCGCGATCCTGAATCGGGCGCGCGTTCGGGGTCTGGGGTTCTATCGAACGGTCATCTTTGCGCCGCAGGTCATCGCGATGGTCGTGGTGGCCGTGGCGTGGTCGCGGCTCTACGGGACCGACGGGACGCTGAACGACCTGCTGCAGCTGCTGCATATTGTGCCTGAGGGGGAGACCGCGCTCGGGAACTCGATCCTGGCGCTGCCCGCCATCGGCCTGATCGGCACGTGGGTGGAGACCGGGCTCGTCACCATCCTGCTGCTGGCCGGCATGGGACGCATCGATGGGTCGTTGTACGAGGCCGCGCGGCTGGACGGGGCGGGGGCCATTCGGGAGTTCTTCTCCATCACCCTGCCCGCCGTGCGCGGAGAGATCGCCGTGGCGCTGACTTTGACCATCGTGGCCGCACTGAAGACCTTCGACCTGATTTACATGACCACCAAAGGCGGGCCGGGGACCTCCACCACGGTGCCGAGCTATCAGGTCTACAACCAGGCGTTCACCCTGCATGAGGTCGGCATGGCCTCCACCATCGGCGTGACCCTGACCGTGCTGATCTTCCTCATCAATCTGGTGGTCAACCGCATCGCCGACCGAGGGACGGGGGAGGACTCATGACCTCACGGACCGAGATCGCGGCCAACTACATCATCCTGACCCTGTTCGCTCTCGTAGCACTGTGGCCCATCGGGACCATCGTGGTGGGGGCCTTCGGCGCACCCTCCGGAGTCAGCACCGGCGGACTGCACTGGGAGAACTTCGCCGAGGCCTGGACCGGCGGGCGGTTTGGGCAGTACCTGGTCAACTCCCTGTCGGTGTCCGCGCTGGTGCTGGTGATCGCCGTGCCCCTGTCCCTGTTGGCCGGGTACGCCTTCGGGACCATGCGCTTCCGCGGATCCACCGTGCTGTTCTACCTGTTCCTGCTCGGGATCATGGTCCCCGCGGAGGCCATCGTGGTGCCGCTCTTCTTCGACCTGCAACCCCTGGGGTTGACCGACACCATCTGGGCCGTTGCCCTGCCGCAGGCCGCACAATCCATCGCCTTCGGCACGTACTGGATGCGGACCTACTTCCGTTCCTCCTCCCGTGCCATCACGGAGGCGGCCCGGTTGGACGGGGCCTCAAACGGGCGCATCCTGTGGCAGATCCACGTCCCCATGGCCCGGCCCGCCCTGGTGACGCTGATCGTGTTGGTCTTCATGTGGACCTGGAACGAGTTCCTGATCCCGCTGGTCATGTCTCCCACCGGCGCCTGGCGCACCATGCCGCTCGGCCTGAACTTCTTCCAGTCGCAACATTCGACCGAGATCTCCCTGATGGCGGCAGGGGCCGTGATCGTGGCGCTGCCCGTGGTGATCCTCTACCTGTTCCTGCAGCGTCACTTCATCCGCGGCATGGTTGAGGGCGCGGTCAAGTAGTTTCCCCAGGCTTTCCGTCACGGCAGCATGGGCGCGGCCTTAACCCCTAGCCCGCACCCAGGCTTTCCGTCAAAGCAGCGGGGTTTCCCTAGGAGGCGCTGACGGAATGTCTGGGCGAAGTGGTTGCGCCATGCTGCCCGCTCGATCTGGACGGGGTTCTGCCGTCGTCACTCGGATGTGGGCGGGGTTCTGCCGGAACTGGCGCCGGAATCGCGACACAACCCCGTGCAGAGCCGGTGTGCTGATCTCACGCAGGCTCTCCACCACCTCAGCGTGGACGAATTGGGCGAATTAGTGGATCATATCCATATGAGCACAGACATCCACGCCTCAACCCGAGCCGTCCACGTCGTGGATCCTCCTGCGGTGCTGGACGAGATGCTGGATTTGGCCCGTTTCCTGGACCAGCATGCCGAACCGGCGGCATTGATCGGCCCAGACGGTGAGCAGATCCCGCTCCCGTTGGAGGCATATCAAGTCCTGAAGCAGATCGTCGGTGCCATGCAACGTGGGGACTCGGTCAGTGTTGAGCCGTTGGACAAGCTCCTCACGACACAGCAGGCGGCGGATTTATTGGGCATCAGCCGTAGCACGTTGGTCCGTCTTCTTCAGGCTGATGAACTGCCGTATGAGCGCCTCGGGGATGCGCGCCATCGCCGGTTACGGTTGCACGATGTTCTTGCGTATCGCGATCGCAAGCGGAACGATCGTCGACAGCGTTTGGACGAGATGACGCGCCAAGGCTCTGAAGATGGGCTGTACGACGTTGATGCTGACGCGTACAGGTCGGCGCTGATGGAAGCACGTAGGCGCTAGCTGATCATGCGATTCGCGGCGTTTCTTGATGCATGTGTCTTGGTGCCGATAGCGCCATGCGACACGTTACTTCGTCTCGCGGATCGCGGCTTGTTCCGCCCCCTGTGGTCGGAGCGTGTGGTGCACGAGGCTCTCGAAGCCCTCGAACGTATCCATCCACAAGCAGATCCGAGTCGGTTCCGCAGTCGATTCCGTTCAATGAACGAAGCCTTTGACGATGCGTTGGTGACGGGCTGGGAACCACTGGAGGGTGGAATCAAGCTCCCGGACCCTGACGATCGGCACGTGGCTGCCGCTGCATTGCGGGGCGGCGCCGATGTGATCGTCACACAGAACCTCAGGGATTTCCCCCGGGACAAGCTGGAGCCGCTTGGGTTGGAAGCGGTTGGTCTCGACGATTTCTTGCTGGATCAGATGGACTTCTCTCCTGGTCTCTGTGTGAAGGTGGTGAAGAACCAAGCAGGTGCAACGAGGAATCCAGCAGTGAGTATTCATGACATGGTGAGTCGGCTCGAGCGCTCCGGCGCCCCACGATTCGCAAGCAAGGTGGCTGAGCTGATCGATTGAAGGAACTCAAGCACAACCATTCAGTCGCTCAGGCTTTCCGTCGCCACAGCGTGGGGCCGCCTCTCCGCACACTCATACCCAGGCTTTCCGTCAAAGCAGCGGGGTTTCCCTAGGAGGCGGTGACGGAATGTCTGGGCCGGGCCGGTGGTATCGAGCGCCCCGAACCCATGACACGGCAAGCGACACATGAGTGCTCCTCCCTGCGCGCACACAACAAACGATGGTGAGATGGACCTCATGACCACTGACGCGACGTCGCCCAGCACCCAGTCCAGCGACAGAACCGCGAAGCCCACCTCCGTGGTGCGTTGGGGGGTGGCCGTTTCCACCGCGAAGACGCTGGCCTCTGCCGGCCCCAAGGCCTCAACCACCGCGGCCATCGGCATCGTGGAGGACATCCGTGAACACGCGCGCGCCGCGGAGCAGCACGTCGAGAACATCACCGGCCTGCACGTGGCGTCCTCCCTGAAGGATTCGCAGGTGCTCGTGGTGGACCGCCCCGGCTGGGCCGCAGCGTCCGTCTCGGGGTACCGGGAAATGCTCGGCACCCCGCTGGATGCCGCCCTGCTCCAGCGTTTCCCCAAGGGTCTTCCGCTCACCCTGAAGATGGGCGGCTACGGGGTCGGCGCGGAGGTCGGTTCCCTCGTCGCGTTCCTGGCCTCCCACGTCCTCGGCCAGTTCGACCCGTACTCCACCACGGGCTCCGCCCCGGCCGGACGATTGCTGCTGGTGGCCCCCAACATCGTGGAGACCGAACGCAAGCTCAAGGTGGACCCCGCCGATTTCCGGCTCTGGGTGGCCCTGCACGAGCAGACTCACCGCGTGCAGTTCGCCGCCGCACCGTGGCTGCGCGACGTCCTCTCCGAACAGGTCGGCATCCTGGCCTCCGGCCTCGTGAATCGTCCCAAGGACAAGGAACGCAAGGACTCCAACCTCAAGGCGCGCATCAGCGCGCTTGGCTCCGCGGCCCGCGCCGACAATCCGGCGTCAATGCCCGACGACGACGGGCCGGCTTCCGCCGATACCGCTCCTTCCTCTGCTTCCGCCGCCAAGGACGGCAAGGAGAGCCAGGCCGGACTGCTCACGGTCATCACCGGCGAGGCGGAGCAGGCGGCCCTGTCCCGCATCACGGCCATCATGTCCCTGCTGGAGGGCCATGCCAACGTGGTCATGGATTCGGTGGATCGCACGGTCATTCCTACGGTCGCCAAGATCCGCAAGCGCTTTGACCAGCGCGGGGCCTCGCGTTCCACGCTGCAGAAATTGTTGATGAAGGCCATCGGAATGGACGCCAAGCAGGCGCAATATCGGGACGGCGCCAAGTTCGTGCGGACCGCCGTGGACGCCCTGGGAATGGAGGGCTTCAACGTCATTTGGCGTTCGCCCGAGCACCTCCCCACCGAGGAGGAGTTGCACGCACCCGAGACGTGGGTGCAGCGGATGCGGGAGACCGCACTGGTAGGCGCGCCGGTCGAATCCGCAGGGGCCGCCGAATCCGCCGAGGCCGCCCAGGCGGACGCTGCCGCGGAGCCGGGCCCCGCGCCGTCGGGCACTGAAGAGCCGACCCCGGAACAGGGCTGAGCGTGGCCACAGCAAGGTGGCCGCGCGCCACGCATGAGGCCATCGTGGCCGCCCGGACGGCCCTAACGGATCACCTTCCGGCGGGGCTGGACTACCTCGTGGCCTGCTCCGGCGGCCCGGATTCCCTGACGCTCGCCGCGACTGCCGCCCACCTGAAAAGTGAGGGTGTTCTGCAGGGTCGCGTCGGCGCCGTCGTCGTGGACCACGGGCTGCAGCCGGGCAGCGACGAGGTTGCGGCGGATGCGGGGGAGAAGTGTGCGGAACTCGGGCTGAGCCCGGTGATCGTGCAGCGAGTTCAGGTTCCCGGAACCGGTAACGAGGCGGATGCCCGTCAGGCCAGGTACGAGGCACTGGAGGAGATCCGCGCGGAAGTCGGGGCGGACTACATCCTCACGGCCCACACCGCTGACGATCAGGCGGAACAGGTGCTGCTCTCCCTGGCCCGGGGATCGGGCACGCGGGCGCTGGCCGGGATTCCCGAGCACCGCGGCCGCATGCTGCGCCCACTCCTAGGCATTACGCGCGAGCAAACGCATGCGATCTGTGACGGGCTTCAGCTGCATCCCTGGCACGATCCAACCAACGATCTGCCGGATGCCCGCCGCAACCGGGTACGCCACGAGCTGCTTCCGGTGATGCGGGAAGTGCTGGGCAACGGCGTGGATGATGCGCTGGTGCGCACGGCCCGTTTGGCCCGGCAGGACGCGGACCTGCTGGACGAGCTGGCGCAGCAGACGCTCGCCACGGCTGCGGTGCAGGACGACCCGAGCGTGCTCGGCGGGGTCGACGACAGGGTGGAGGGTCGGGCCCCACTGGTCTGGGACCTGCGCAGACAAGTGGTGTTGGAGGCCCCCGCCGCGCTGCGCTCCAGGGTGCTGCGGCAGGTGGCCGTGGCCGTGGGCGGGAAGCCACCCACGGCCGAGCGCACCGCCGCCTTGGAGAAGCTCACCGCCGGTACCGGGGCGCCGGGTCCGGTGCAGCTGGACGGGCGGGTTTCGGTGACGCGGATCCGCTCCGAGGACGGGGAGTCCCTGCTGCGGTTCAGGGGGTTGTGAGCGGTGCGGGACCGCCAGGCAAGGGACACATCGAGGTCCGATGCCTCAACACGGCTTTGATGCCCCGGTGCGGCACCTCGGCAGCCGCATCGAGGCAACAGAACTCCTGTTTCCCATCGGAAACCTGAGCCGTGACACACTTGTCTCAAGCGGCTTGTCCGCCAATCGCATCACCTGACGAGGAGTAACCCACATGGACGCCCACGACGTCTCCGGAGACATCGAGAACATCCTGCTGAGCAAGGACGAGGTCGCCCAGGTGGTTGCCGACCTCGCCGCCCAGATCGACCGCGACTACGAGGGCAAGGATCTCCTCCTGGTCGGCGTGCTCAAGGGTGCCGTGGTGGTCATGGCAGATCTTGCTCGCGCGCTGCATTCGCAGGTCACCATGGACTTCATGGCGGTGTCCTCCTACGGCTCCGGCACGCAGTCCTCCGGCGTGGTCCGCATCCTGAAGGACCTCGACACCGACCTGATGGGCCGCGACGTGCTCATCGTCGAGGACATCATCGACTCCGGCCTGACCCTGTCCTGGCTGCTCTCCAACCTCCGCTCCCGCGGCCCGGCCTCCGTTGAGATCTGCGCGCTGCTGCGCAAGCCGGATGCCGCCAAGGTGGAGATCGACGTCAAGTACGTCGGTCGCGACATCCCCAACGACTTCGTGGTGGGCTACGGCCTGGACTTCGCCGAGAAGTACCGCAACCTGGACTTCGTGGGCACGCTGGCCCCGCACGTCTACCGCAACGCCTGATCCCGGCCGCAGGCCGGGGCGCAAGCGCCGCGCAAGGTGCCCGACGAGCGGTGCTTGAGCACCGCCGTCGGGCACCTTAGGTTTTGAGGCGCGCGTCACAGGGGGCTGTGATTCGGGTAAGCCTCCAGTGAAACTGGAACTTCTGGGTGCCCCCGCTCGTGTAGAGAAGAGTGGGGAGCCTTGGCCGCGCTCCCCGTGAGACCGGCTGACACGCCGCCCAAGCAGGAGGGACCGGACCGCACCGCACGCGTGCGCACACCTATGAATGCACCGACGCAGAAACCACAGAAGAAGAAGCTGTACCAGACGTGGTACTTCTGGACCATCATCGCGGTGATCGGTCTGTTGCTCGGCATGTCCCTGCTCAACCCCAGCGGTGGCAAGAACATCCCGACCTCTGACGGCATGGCGCTGATCAGCGACGGCAAGGTCGTCGAGGCCACCATGGATGACAAGGCCCAGCGGGTCACGCTGAAGACCGACTCCAACGTCACCGTGGACGGTCAGGACAAGGGCAAGAACGTCTCCTTCACCTACTCCGTTGACCGCGGTGAAGAGGTCGCCAAGGCCATCGCGGAGGCGGATCCGAAGGACGGCTACAAGGACAAGCCGGCCACGAGCAACTGGTTCACGTCCATGCTCTCCCTCATCCTGCCCATGCTCATCATCCTGGGGCTCTTCCTGTTCCTGATGTCCCGCATGCAGGGCGGCGGCGGCAAGGTCATGCAGTTCGGCAAGTCCAAGGCCAAGATGGCCAACAAGGACATGCCGCAGGTGACCTTCAAGGACGTGGCCGGTGTGGACGAGGCCATCGAGGAACTCCAGGAGATCAAGGAGTTCCTGAAGGAGCCCGCCAAGTTCCAGGCCGTTGGTGCCAAGATCCCACGTGGTGTGTTGCTCTACGGCCCTCCAGGAACCGGTAAGACCCTGCTGGCCCGTGCCGTGGCCGGCGAGGCCGAGGTTCCCTTCTTCACCATCTCCGGTTCCGATTTCGTCGAGATGTTCGTCGGTGTGGGTGCTTCTCGTGTTCGCGACCTCTTTGAGCAGGCCAAGTCCAACGCCCCGGCCATCATCTTCATCGATGAGATCGACGCCGTGGGTCGCCAGCGTGGCGCCGGTGTGGGCGGCGGTAACGACGAGCGCGAGCAGACGCTGAACCAGCTGCTGGTGGAGATGGACGGCTTCGACGCCACCACCAACGTCATCCTGATGGCCGGCACCAACCGGCCCGACGTCCTGGACCCCGCGCTGCTGCGTCCCGGCCGTTTCGATCGCCAGATCGCCGTGGAGGCCCCCGACCTGAAGGGCCGCGAGGCCATCCTCGCCGTGCACTCCCGCGGCAAGCCCCTGGCCGACTCCGCCGACCTGAAGTCCGTGGCGAAGAAGACCCCCGGCTACACCGGCGCAGAGCTGGCCAATGTGCTCAACGAGGCGGCACTGCTGACCGCGCGCTCCAATGCGCAGCTGATCGACGATCGCGCCTTGGACGAGGCCATCGACCGCGTCATGGCCGGCCCGCAGAAGCGCACCCGCCTGATGAAGGAGCACGACCGTCAGGTCACCGCGTATCACGAGGGTGGTCACGCATTGGTGGCGGCGGCCTCCCGCCATTCGGCGCCCGTGACCAAGGTGACGATTCTGCCGCGCGGTCGCGCCCTGGGCTACACCATGGTGGTCCCGGACGAGGACCGCTACTCGGTCACCCGCGAGGAACTGCTCGACCAGCTGGCCTACGCCATGGGCGGCCGCGTGGCGGAGGAACTAGTGTTCCACGACCCCTCCACCGGCGCCTCCAACGACATCGAGAAGGCCACAGACACGGCCCGGAAGATGGTCACCGACTACGGCATGAGCTCCTCCGTCGGCGTCGTGAAGCTCGGCAGCCAGGACACCGAGCCCTTCATGGGTGGCGGCGGCGGTGGCGGCCGCGACTTCTCCGACGGCACCGCCTCCACGGTGGACTCCGAGGTCCGCACGTTGATGGGCGCCGCCCACGGTGAGGCCTACATCGCCCTGACCCAGAACCGCCACGTGCTTGACCGCCTGGCCAAGGAACTGCTGGAGAAGGAGACGCTGAACCAGAAGGAGCTCGACGTCATCTTCGCCGACGTGGTGAAGCTGCCCGAGCGCCGCACCTGGCTCTTCCACGACGAGCGTCCGGGCCAGGATATCGAGCCCGTGACCGGACAGTCGCTGCGCCTGCAGGACTGACCTCTTCCGCGGCCAACCAACAAAGGTGCCCGACGCCGCCAACTCAGGTTGGTGGCGTCGGGCGCCTTTGTTCGTTGTAGGGCTGCGCTGGGGCGCCGGCGGTAGTGGTGTGCGGATGCTGTATCTGGTCATGGCCGGATCAAAGCCTCAGTAGGGCAGGATTCTAGACAAGCAGAAAAGTATGCACAATAAGTACAAGAAATACTATAAGTGCTAGTAGGTGGCGTATATGTTGACAAGTGAGTGGTATGAAGTGATGGCCAAAAACGCCACAACTGATCTCTGGGTGGTACCCTCCTGGGAGGGGCGGCCGGAGTATGGAAGTCCTACGTTGGATGATGGTCGCGAGGTCTACGATGTGATTGCATGCGGTAATCTTGAGGATATACCGTTCAATGTTTGGTTTGAGCGCAATACCGATGCAAAGGGTAAGCGCCACGGCGACATTCTATGGAGTGGTGGTTTGGAGTCGCAGCCGGTGTCGCGTCGTTTCGCGCAAGCGGTTGCTGAGTTGGGTGTGGCCGATGTGAAGACCTATGAGATCGATTTGATCGATCGACGGAAGGGACCCATTGAGGGCTATGTGGGTTTTGTGCCGAGTCTGACCGGCAAGGGTGAGATCAGTTCCTGGAACTGGCGTAAGGGAAAGACCAGTTTTGCGTGGGTCATGAGCAATCGCGTCCTGGATGGTCTACTTGCGCGTGGCATCGACGGGTTCGAGTACGAGCCGTTGGAGGATGAGAACTATATTCCGCCGCTGAAGTGACGGAGGCTCCAAGGTGGGTGGCCTGTACGCGGCCAACCAGCAAGGGTGCCCGACGCTGCCAACTTGGGTGGGCGGCGTCGGGCACCTTTTCCGACTGCTCCAGGGCAGGCCGGAGCCAGTGCAGGGAGTTATGGACGTAGCGTCGGGAAGGACTCCAGCGTCGGGAGAACTTGCGCGGATCTCCCGACGGCAGAGTTCCGACCGACGCTGCGCCAGGAGAGGCCTGCGCTGCGGACGAATGCAGCAGCCGATTGGGTCGCTCAGCGGGAGAGCGCCGACTGCACCGAGGACGTGAAGTGGTCCACGTGTTCCTCCGCCAAGCGCTCGGCCAAGTCGGGGTCGCCATCCAAGACAGCCTGCAGCAGGGCCCGGTGTTCCGCGACGTTGTCGGTGATGTCGTTGAGTCGATCCAGCACGGTTCCCCAGATGCGGGTGACCAAGTCGTCCAGGCGCATCAGCGTCTCCACGAGGTGGCCGTTGCCCGAGGACGCATAGATCAGTCGGTGCACCTCGGTGTCGGTGCGCAGCAGCGTGGCCCGATCCAATTGAAGGCGTTCCGCATCGAGGGAGGCGATGGTCTCCTCGATCTGCGCTCGGAAATCCCCGCCCTGCCCGGCCGCAGCTCGCCGGGCTGCGACGGGTTCCAGCTTGCGCCGGATCTCCGCGAGATCGTTGAGTTCCGAAAGGTCAACGTTGGAGGCGAAGGTTCCACGGCGCGGATAGGACACCACGAGGTGGTCGGCCTCGAGGCGCTTGAGTGCCTCACGCACGGGCGTTCGGCCGATGCCGAGCTCGGCGGCGATGGAGGCCTCGTTCACGGGCTGGCCGGGGGCGATCTCCAGGAAGACGATCCTGTCCCGGAGGAGGGTGTACGCCGATTCTGACAGTGGCGTCGCGGGTGTTTCGGTGGTGCTGACAGTGCTCACTTCCGTCCCTTCGTGACGCGGCCGTTGTAAACAGTATGTATGCAGCCTTGACGTGACGTCAGTCTCCATCCTAGCCTGATCACAATCAGATATATCAGTTGTTGACCAGACCGCAGTAGTGCCCGGGTGTGACAACTGAGAACCAGATCCCCAACAGAAGACGAGGATCCCGATGACCATCGCGGCTGACGCCACCACGGTTCCCGCCGAATTGACCGCCCACCTGTCCCAGATCGACCCCGAAGTTGCTGCCGGTATCGACGCCGAACTGGACCGCCAGCGCGGCGGCCTGGAGATGATCGCGTCCGAGAACCACACCGCGCTCGCGGTCATGGAGGCGCAGGGCTCGGTCCTCACCAACAAGTATGCGGAGGGCTACCCGGGCCGGCGCTACTACGGTGGCTGCGAGCACGTGGACACCCTGGAGACGCTGGCGATCAACCGCGTCAAGGCACTCTTCGGCGCCGAGTACGCCAACGTCCAGCCGCACTCCGGCGCCCAGGCCAACGCCTCCGTGATGCACGCGCTCATCCGCCCTGGCGACACGATCCTCGGCCTCGACCTGGCGCACGGCGGCCACCTGACCCACGGCATGAAGATCAACTTCTCCGGACGCCTCTACGATGTGGCCTCCTATGGTGTGGACCCCGAGACCAACCGCATCGACATGGACAACGTCGCGGCCGTGGCCCGCGAGCGTCAGCCCAAACTGATCGTGGCCGGCTGGTCCGCCTACCCCCGTCAACTGGATTTCGCACGCTTCCGCGAGATCGCGGACGAGGTGGGCGCCTACCTCATGGTGGACATGGCCCACTTCGCCGGGCTGGTGGCCACGGGGCTGCACCCCAACCCGGTCCCTCACGCCCACGTGGTCACCTCCACTACGCACAAGACCCTGGGCGGTCCCCGCGGCGGCATCATCCTCACCAACGATGCCGACGTCGCGAAGAAGATCAACTCCGCCGTGTTCCCGGGCCAGCAGGGCGGACCCCTTGAACACGTGATCGCCGGTAAGGCCGTGGCCTTCAAGATCGCCGCATCCGAGGACTTCAAGGACCGACAGCAGCGCACCCTGCAGGGTGCCTCCATCCTGGCCGACCGCCTGCTGCAGGACGACGTTGCCGCCACCGGCATCAGCGTCCTGACCGGTGGCACCGACGTTCACCTGGTGCTCGTGGACCTGAAGGACTCCGTCATCAACGGTCAGGAGGGCGAGGACCTCCTGGCGGCGATCGACATCACGGTCAACCGCAACGCGGTTCCCAACGACCCCCGCCCTCCGGTGGTGACCTCCGGCCTGCGCATCGGCACTCCAGCCCTCGCGGCCCGCGGCTTCAACCGCGAGGACTTCGTCGAGGTCGCGGACATCATTGCTCAGGCGCTGATCGCCGGAACCCAGTCCGGCGGAGCACCTCAGGACACCCTCGACGGACTGCGTGAGCGCGTGACCGCCTTGGCTGAAGCCCACCCCCTCTACCCCGGCCTGACCCCGATGGGAGACAACTGACATGGCGGACATGCTTCCGGAACACCCGGATTTCCTCTGGCACAACCCGGAGCCCAAATCTTCCTACGATGTGGTGATCGTGGGAGGTGGCGGCCACGGCCTGGCCACGGCTTACTACCTGGCCAAGAATCATGGCATCACCAACGTCGCAGTGTTGGAGAAGGGATGGCTGGCAGGCGGGAACATGGCCCGCAACACCACCATCATCCGTTCCAACTACCTCTGGGACGAGTCCGCAGGCATCTACGAGCACTCGCTGAAGCTGTGGGAGGGACTGCCGGAGGAACTGGAGTACGACTTCCTCTTCTCCCAGCGCGGCTGCCTCAACCTGGATCACACACTGCAGGACGTGCGTGACTCCAAGCGCCGCGTCAACGCGAACCAGCTCAACGGCGTGGACGCCGAATGGCTGGACCCGCAGCAGGTCAAGGAAGTCTGCCCCATCATCAACATCGGCGACGACATCCGCTACCCCGTCATGGGCGGCACCTACCAGCCTCGTGCAGGCATCGCCAAGCACGACCACGTGGCCTGGGCGCTGGCCCGCAAGTGCGACGAGTTCGGCATCGATCTCATCCAGAATTGCGAGGTCCAGGGCATCGACGTGGTCAACGGCAAGGCCGTTGGCGTCCGCACCAACCGCGGCAACATCTCGGCAGGCAAGGTCGCTTTGGCGGCGGCCGGCTCCTCCTCGCCGATCGCCGAGTCGGCCGGCGTGAAGCTGCCCGTCCAGTCCCACCCGCTGCAGGCCCTGGTCTCCGAGCTCTTCGAACCGGTCCACCCCACAGTGGTCATGTCCAACCACGTGCACGTCTACGTCTCGCAGGCGCACAAGGGCGAACTCGTCATGGGCGCAGGCGTGGACTCCTACGTGGGTTACGGCCAACGCGGTGCCTTCCACGTGATCGAGGAGCAGATGGCCGCAGCCGTGGAGCTCTTCCCGATCTTCTCCCGCGCACACCTGCTGCGTACCTGGGGCGGCATCGTGGACGTCACCCTGGACGCCTCCCCGATCATCTCCAAGAGTGAAGTCGACCAGCTCTACGTCAACTGCGGCTGGGGCACCGGCGGCTTCAAGGGAACGCCGGCCGCCGGATACACCTTTGCCCACACCATCGCCAACGATGAGCCCCACCCTTTGAACGCCCCGTTCTCCCTGGAGCGTTTCGAGACCGGCCACCTCATCGACGAACACGGCGCCGCCGCCGTGGCCCACTGACGCACACGCAGCCTAAGGATCAAAAAAGATGCTTCTGATCGAATGCCCCCATTGCGGCCCGCGCGACGAGACCGAGTTCCACTACGGCGGCCAGGCCCACGTCCCCTACCCGGAGGACCCGTCGGCCCTCAATGACCGGGAGTGGGCGGAGTACCTCTTCTACCGCGAGAACACCCGTGGTGTCCTCGCGGAACGCTGGTTGCACGGTGCTGGCTGCCGCAAGTGGTTCAACGCCCTGCGCAACACGGTCACCTATGACTTCCTGGCCACCTACCCGGCGGGCGCACCTCGCCCTGAGCTGGATACCGCTGACAACACCGCCAAGGAGGGAAACCGGTGACCGCCACCCGACTTTCCCCGGACGCCGCGCCGGCGTACGGGATCGACCGTAACGCCCCGCTGAGCATCAGCGTGGACGGAACCGAGTACAACGGCTTCGTGGGCGACTCCATCGCCTCCGTGCAGCTGGCCGGCGGCCGCATCTCCTGCGGTCAGTCCATGTACCTTGGCCGCCCGCGCGGCTTCATGTCCTCCTGGCAGGAGGAAGCCAATGCCCTCGTGACCGTCGCGGCACGCACGCCGGAGCAGTCGGACGAGTCCATGCTGTCGGCCACGCTGACCTTCGCCACCGACGGCCTCAAGGCCAACTACGTTTCTGGTCAGGGCGTGCTGGATCCCGAGAAGGATGAGGCGCTTTACGACCGCAAGAACGTCCACGCCGACGTCGTGGTGGTCGGCGCGGGCCCCGCGGGCCTGGCCGCGGCCCGCGAGGCCGCCAAGACCGGCGCCCGCACCTACCTGATCGACGATCGCCCGCTGCCGGGTGGTTCCCTGCGGGATTCCCGGGCTGAGCTGATCGACGAGGCGGACGCCGTGGCTTGGGCGGATTCCACCGTCGAACGGCTGCAGGGCGCTGAGGAATTCGTCTACCTGCCCCGCACCGCGCTGATCGGCAGCTACGACTCCAACTACCTGGTGGCCGTGCAGCAACGCACCGATCACCTGGCCGAGGTTCCAGCCGGCGTTTCCCGCCTGCGCACCTGGCACATCCGTGCGGCCCAGGTGGTTCTCGCCACCGGCGCCCACGAGCGTACCCTGGTGTTCGCGAACAACGACCGCCCTGGCATCATGCTGGCCTCCGGCGTGCGTTCCTACCTCAACCGTTTCGGCGTTGCCGTCGGCTCCAAGGTCACGGTCGCCACGACCAATGACTCCGCGTACTCCACGGTCGCCGACCTGGTCGCCTCCGGTGTCGAGGTCGTCGCCGTGGCCGACTCCCGCCCCGAGGCCACGGCGTTCTCCGCTTCTGTCGCTGCGGCCACGGGCGTGCCGGTGACCTACTCGGCCGTCCCCTCCAACACCGGGGCAGGGGCCGACGGCGAGATCGCCTCGGTCACCTTCTCCACCTTGGATGCCGAGGGCAAGCTGACGGGCGAGTCCACCACCCACGAGACCGACCTGCTGGCCGTCTCCGGCGGCTTCAGCCCGGTTCTTCACCTCCACACGCAGCGCCAGGGACAGGTTGCCTGGGACGCGGACCGTGCGGCCTTTGTGCCGAGCGGGCGGGTCAAGGACCAGTTCGTGGTCGGCGCCGCGGCCGGCACCCACGACACCGCGGGCGCGCTCGCCGCGGGTGCCGAGGCCGGTCACCAGGCGGCGCGAGCCGCCGGGTTCAGCGCACCGTTGGTGACGCCGCAAGCCACCGCTGACCAGGCGTCGGCCGTAGTTGCGCCCGTCTGGCTGGTTCCCGGCGAGGGCGAGCCCTCGCAGTGGACCACGCACTTCGTGGACCTGCAGCGCGACCAGAGCGTGCGCGACGTGGCCCGCGCCACCGGTGCAGGGATGCGTTCCGTTGAGCACGTCAAGCGCTACACCTCCGTGGGAACGGCTGCCGACCAGGGCCGCACCTCCGGCGTGAACGTGGCGGGCGTCGTGGCCCAGCTGCTGGGTGTCGGCGGCCCCGACGCCGTCGGCACCTCCAAGCAGCGCGCACCCTTCGCCGCCGTGCCCTTCGCGGCGCTGGCCGGGCGCCGCCGTGGCGACCTGTTCGACGTGAACCGCCTGGGCGCCATCCACCCGTGGCACGTCGCGAACGGGGCCGTGTTCGAGGACGTTGGCCAGTGGGTGCGCCCGCGCTACTACCCGCAGGGCTCCGAGACCATGGACGAGGCCGTGCTGCGCGAATGCGCCGCGGTGCGTAACTCCGTGGGCTACCAGGACACCACCACGCTCGGCAAGATCGAGATCCGTGGTGCCGACGCTGCCGAGTTCATCAACCGGGTCTACACCAACGGCTACCTGAAGCTGAAGGTCGGCATGGGCCGCTACGGCGTCATGTGCTCCCCGGACGGCATGATCTTCGACGACGGCGTCACCATGCGCATTGCCGACGACCGCTTCCTGATGACCACCACCACCGGCGGTGCCGCCAAGGTTCTTGACTGGCTCGAGGAGCTGCACCAGACCGAGTGGCCGGACATGGATGTCTTCTTCACCTCGGTCACCGAGCAGTGGACCACCATCGGCATCTCCGGGCCTCGCTCGCGTGAGGTGGTAGCCAAGCTGGCTCCCTCACTCGATGTGTCCAAGGAAGCGTTCCCGTTCATGGCCTTCCGCGAGACGGTGTTGGCTTCCGGGGTTCCGGCCCGCATCTGCCGCATCTCCTTCTCCGGCGAACTCGCCTTCGAGATCAACGTTGATGCCTTCTACGGGCAATCCGTGTGGGAGGCCGTGACCGAGGCCGGTGCCGAGTTCGACATCACGCCCTACGGCACGGAGACCATGCACGTGCTGCGTGCCGAGAAGGGCTTCATCATCGTTGGGCAGGACACCGACGGCACCATCACCCCGCAGGACGCGGGTATGGGCTGGGTGGTCTCCAAGCTGAAGAAGGACTTCATCGGCAAGCGTTCCTTCGACCGCGAGGATCAGCGTCGTACCGACCGTAAGCACCTGGTCGGTGTGCTGCCCGTGGACAAGACCACGGTCCTGGAGGAGGGCGCACAGCTGGTGAACGTCGGCGTGGACCTGTCCGACGTGCCCGTCCCGATGGCCGGTCACGTCACCTCCGCGTATCAGTCGGCCGCATTGGGGCGGCCCTTCGGCCTGGCCCTCGTCAAGGGCGGACGCGATCGCATCGGCGAGATCGTCCAGTGGCCCTCCCCGAACGGTCTCGTGGACGTCGAGATCGCTGAACCCGTCCTCTTCGACCCTGAAGGAGCTCGCCGTGACGGTTGATCTCAATACCCTGCGGGTTTCCCCCGCCGCCCACCTCGCAGACCTGATGGAGGAGGCCACCGTCACCGGTGCACGGTCGGTGGGGCTTCGTGAGCTGCCGTTCGTGCCCCAGCTGGGTGTGCGCGTGGTGCCCGGAACCCCCTCCGCTGCGGCGCTGGAGTCGGTGTACGGCCTCTCGTTCCCGACCGCGCACGGCGAGACCTCAGGCGACGCCTCCGGCGTTCACGCCCTGTGGCTCTCCCCGGACGAGTTCCTGGTCGTGGATGCCTCCCGCCGCCAGACCCCGTCCGATTCCGCTGCCGGTGAGGCTGCTTTGGAGGGGCTGCCCGGTCAGGTCGTCGATCTGTCCGGCAACCGCACCGTCCTGGAACTCACCGGCGCCTCCGCTCGGGACCTGTTGGAGAAGTTCTGCCACCAGGACCTGCACCCCCGCGCCTTCGGCGTGGGATCCGCCGTGGTGACCGGCCTGGGCCCCGTGCCCGTGTACCTGCACCGCTATGCCGAGGAGGGCTTCCGGATCTACGTCCGGGCCTCCTTCGCGGACTACCTGGTGCGTGTCCTGGTTGACGGCATGGTGGAGTACGCGGGCCCTGCCGTGGCCTGACCTACCTGCCGATCGCGGCTGTGACGAAGAATCCCGGCCGGTGCGCTCTGCGTGCCGGCCGGGATTCTTTATTGCGCCACGAGATGTCCGCCCGAGACATCCGGCCGAGGCGCTCCGATCCCCAGCCAAGTAGGATCGATGCTGTGATCAATGAAGAGCAGGGAGCCTTGAGCCCCGAGATCGATCAGCCCCGAATCGCTGCGGCCGTGCGGGAGATCCTGCTGGCGGTGGGCGAGGACCCGGACCGTGACGGTCTGCAGGACACCCCCAACCGGGTGGCCCGCTCCTATGCGGAGATCTTCGCGGGCTTGCATCAGGACCCCAAGGACTTGCTGGCGACCACCTTCGACATCGACCACTCCGAGCTGGTCCTGGTCAAGGACATCCCCTTCTACTCCACGTGTGAACACCACCTGGTCCCCTTCCACGGCCAGGCCCATGTGGGTTACATCCCGGGTGAGGACGGCAAGGTCACCGGCCTGTCCAAGTTGGCCCGGCTCGTGGACCTCTACGCCAAGCGCCCGCAGGTGCAGGAACGCCTCACCACCCAGATTGTTGAGGCGCTGGAGGAGAATCTGAATCCTCGAGGCGCTATCGTCGTGGTGGAATGCGAACACCTGTGCATGTCCATGCGCGGGGTGCGTAAGCCTGGAGCGACCACCACCACGTCCGCCGTGCGCGGGCAGTTGCGCGATCCCGCCACACGGTCGGAGGCCATGAGCCTCATCCTCGGTCGCTGAGCACCGGCCACACTGATCCGTGGGGCCTGAATGCCCTACGGCGTTTCGCCCCTTCCAGCGCGCGTCGGCGCATGCAGTTCGCAAGTCGTAGTTCGTCAAAGTCAAGGAGCCCATGTGAGCCTCGCAGCCGTCCCCGGGACCGGTCCCAACACCACGCCGCTACCAGTGCTGCGGCTCAGGTCGCGTGAACAGGCCTGGGCCGAGCTGCCGCAGGACCGCACCTTGGTGATGGGTGTCCTGAATGTCACCGCCGACTCCTTCTCCGACGGGGGCCGCTACCTCTCCACCGAGGACGCGATTGCCCATGGGCTGGAACTCATGAAGGCCGGCGCGGACATCATCGACGTGGGTGGTGAATCCACGCGTCCGAACGCCGACTTCGTCCCCGAGGACGTCGAGGCGCAGCGTGTGGTCCCCGTTGTCAAGGCGCTCGTCGCGGCAGGAGCCGTGGTTTCGGTGGACACAACGCACGTCTCCACCGCCGAGGCCTGCATCGCCGTGGGTGCGCATGTGATCAATGATGTGGCCGGCCTGACGCACGAGCCCGGTATGCCGGAACTCATCGCTCGCACAGGCGTCCCGTACGTGCTGATGCACCGCCGCGGCGATCAGCAGACCATGGGCTCCATGGCGCACTATGACGATACGGTTCGGGAGGTCACCGAGGAACTGCTCTCCCTCCGGGACACGTACGTTGCCGCGGGCGTGGACCCGGAGCAGATCATCCTTGACCCGGGCGTCGGCTTCGCGAAGAACGCACCACACAACTGGGAGCTGCTGGCCGCGACCGAGCACTTCGTCGGGTTGGGCCACAAGGTCCTGATCGGCACCTCCCGCAAGCGCTTCCTCGGCCACCTGCTCGAGGACAACGGTCTTCCTCACGAGCCCACGGACCGCGATTTCGCGACCGCCGCGACGTCGGCCCTTTCCGCTCAGGCGGGGGCCTGGTGCGTCAGGGTGCACGACGTCGTGTCCTCCCGTGACGCCGTCCTCGTCGCCTCCGCTTGGCGCGGGGGCCGGCCTGCGGCCGGAGGCAGCCGGGCATGAGCGACACCATCACCATCACCGGAATCGAAGCCACCGGCTATCACGGGGTCTTCGATCACGAGAAGCGGGACGGGCAGACGTTCCGGGTGGATCTGACCCTACACACGTCCACTGCGCTCGCCGCGGCCAGCGACGATCTTCGGGACACGGTGGATTACGGTGCCGTGGCCCAGGCGGTTGTGGAGGAGATCGAGGCGGGCCCCTACGACCTGATCGAGAAACTCGCGGCGGTCATTGCGGACCGGGTGCTGGACAGCTTCTCCCCGAGCGGCGTGACCGTCAGCGTGCACAAGCCGCAGGCACCCATCCCGGTTCCGTTCGACGACGTCATCATCACGGTGCACCGCGAACGTTCCTGACCGCCGAGCCGAGGTGGAGTCGTAACTACGGTAGCAAGCCGTTGCCACGGTGCTGGCTGCCTAAGGGGCGCCGTAGCGGTGGTTGTTTGCCGTAGTTGTGTCGAACCGTCATCCCCCACGTCATAGAGTGTGGTGAGCCTTACCTAACTCTGGACATCCGTGGGTGAGGCCCAGCAGGATTGACGTCGTGACTGCTGAGAACTCGTGGGGCGGGGAGCGGTGCGAGGCCTCTTACATTGAGCCCGGCCATGGACACCACCCCGGACCAGCCGGAGGCCACGTCTCCTGGGACCTCTGGGCGGAGGAACTGGCCCATGACACCAGACTGGACCTGGCCCCGCCCCTGCCGGTCCGCGCCATCCTGAGCCTCGAGGCGGGGGAGGGCTGCCTGGCCGTGGGGACAGACGCCGGCCCCGCGCTGGCGGAATCCACGCTGGCCAATGCCGTGGAACTGTTGGGTAACGCCGCTGGAGTCGAACTCATGTGCCAGTCGCCACTGGCTGCCACCACGGCGGCGCGCGCGTGCCGTCGCGACTGCCCGTCACGGCTGAGTCAGGTCATCGAGGTGGAAACCACGCTGGCTCCGGTGGCCTTGCAGGAACTGGCCGCAGCGGTGGAAACCGCTCACCACCGGCGACGGGGGCCGGCGGCCTGCCGCACCCTGGACGTGGACGTGATCAGTTTCGGCTCGTTGGAGGCCGCCGACACCCGCATGGTGCTGCCTCATCCTCATGCGGCCGAACGGGCCTTTGTGCTCTGCCCGTGGGCCTGGATGGACCCGGGCGCCTTCCTGGGTCGCTCCAGCGTGTATTCCCTGGCCAGGAAAGCGGCCGACCTGCCCAGCGTTGGCCCGTATCCCCCCGGGCCGGGGAGCCACCCGTGGGAACACCGCTGATTCCGGGCGTTCCGTCGGCCGATCCGCACAGCGTCGGTGCCTACTACCGAATCTGTGCCGACGTTGTGTGTTTCCACCTCGGTTGTGCACGGTGGGACCCCTGTCGTCGGATCCACGTGTGAGGATGGAGGTATGGACTCTCGCCCCGGACACACAGACCTTCCGTCCCAGCCGGACCTGAACCTGGCACCGGTACGCCCCGTGCGGGCGGTTCTGGCCCTGGGGTCCAACCTGGGGCATTCCTTGGACACCCTGTCCGGTGCCGTGGAGCGGTTGAATCACGTGGATGGCATCGAGGTGGTCTCCGAGTCCCCTCTGGTGGTGACCGCCCCGGTCGGCGGCCCGGAGGGCCAGCCCGACTACCTCAACCAAGTCATCGAGGTCTCCACGACCCTGGCGCCCTACGCCCTCTTGGAGGCCGCCCACACCGTGGAGCAGGCCTTCCATCGGGAGCGGATCGTTCGCTGGGGCCCGCGCACCCTGGATATCGACGTCATCACCTACGGTTCGGTGGACTCAGACGATCCGGACCTGACGCTGCCCCACCCCAGAGCCGCCGAGCGGGCCTTCGTGTTGATCCCCTGGTCCTGGATGGACCCGGGTGCCTTCGTGGCCGGCCGCAGCGTCTTCGAGCTGGCGGAACTGGCAGAGGACCGTGACGGCGTGCGCCCCTTCCGCGGTGAGGGCAGCGACGATGACAACGAAGCCGAGCGGGACGCGGAGGTGAACCCCGCATGACCTACCTGAGAGCCTGGGTTCTCGCCGTCACGGCCGTGATCCTCGGCCTGATCGGATATCTGGTTGCCTCCTACGCCGAACACCACGGCCTGGCGACCCCGGTATTGCACTGGATCTCCTTGATCGCGGTGCTGGCGCTCGCCGTGGGACTGCTGGCCGCCGCGATCTGGGTGTACCGGACCCGTACCCGTCAGGCGGACCGCCATATCAATCCTCTGGCCGCAGTGCGCGTGGCCCTGCTGGGGCAGGCCTCCGCATACGTCGGGGCGGGAATCTTCCTGGGCTGGCATGCCGGAGTCGCCGTGCAACTGTGGGCAGGTCATGCCTTCGGCTCTCCGGTGAGCTGGACCACCGTGTTCCAGGCCGTCGGCGGAATCGTGCTGATCGTGGTGGGGTACATCGTCCAGACCCTGTGCAAACTTCCCCCGGACGCCATGGATACGACAGAACCGGAAGATGCACCCCGCAGAGGGTTGGAGGAAGGACCAGAAAGTGTCTGAAGCACCCGACATCGAAACGCGCAGCGCCGACCGCCAACTGCTGGACCCGCCCGGCGAATACATCCGGGTCTCGCCCAGACTCACCGTGGTGGAGGAACTGGGCAACCTGGGCTGGACCCTCATCCTCGTGGCTGCGACCGCCGTCCCACTGATCTTGAATTCCACCGACGTGTGGCCGGGCTACCCGGCCTGGCTCGCCTGGCTCTTGCCGGGCGCATTCCTGGCCTACGGCGTGATCGCAGCGATCGTGATCCCGTTCAGCGTCCGTCGTCGCCGTTACTCGCTGCGGGACGACGACTTCGTCGCGGCTCGCGGCGTGATCTGGCACCGAGTCGAGGTGGTTCCCTACGGCCGCATCCAATATGTGGACATGACCGCGGGGCCCGTGCTGCGCGCCTTCGGCCTCACCCGCATCAAGATCCACACCGCAGCCACCGACACACACCCGGAGGTACTCGGAGTGACGGCCCAAGAGGGGGCACGCCTGCGGGACGAGCTCGCGCTCCGGGGTGAACAGAGGCAGGCCGGGCTGTGAGCAAGCAGAAGCCCGTGGAGACCGGACCGGACTGGAACCGCGTCCACCCGCTGACCCCTTATCTCAAGGGGTGGGCGGTGCTGTTGGTCATCGTTTTCTGGGTGGTGCGTAATTGGATCGACAGCTTCTTCAACGGGGAGGGTGGTCCCCTGCCCAACGGCGACACGCTGCGCTGGTGGATCCTCGCAACCCTGGCGGTCGCCCTGGTCGGCGGCGGCGTCTGGGACGGGTCGTGGCGCGGCGCCCGGTTCCGCAGCGCGGGTACGCGCGTGCAGATCCGCGCCGGCCTCGGGGT
>NZ_JALAGT010000028.1 GCF_022712295.1 Galactobacter sp. | reverse complement strand
GGTTCACCGAACGGGGCACGCCCCTGGGAGTCCAGTTCGTAGGACCCCAGTTCTCCGAGGACAAGCTGCTCGCCGCAGGGGACGCATTCCAGCATGCAACGGACCACCATCGACGCCACCCGGCACTCGACAATCCGGAATCCTGATCGTCACCTATCGGGCCGAGCAGAACCCTGCAGTTCAGCGAACAGCCAGTCGAGCGTTGCAGATGAAGGTCGGTGACCACCGCCGTCCACCGGATGAAATTCGCAGTTCGGAATCAGGCCGGCATAGCGTCGTGCGGCGGATAGCGGAGCGTTGACGTCCTGAGTTCCGTGGACCCAACGGACATCCGCCTGCACGTCTCCCGGATCGAACCCCCAGTTCCTGGCGAAAACGCTGCTGTAGTCGACCACCATCCCATCAGCGCCTGGCACCAGGGCATCGCGGATCGCAGCGTCGGGCTCACCGATGAGCTCACCTGAGAGGATCGCCCGCCGTACATCAGCTACCAATCCTTCCAGGGCGTCCCCACTGACCGGGAGCTTTCCTCCAGCGGTAACGGTTGACGCCGCAAGGTGATTCGCGGCGGTGTGCAGCCGTCGGTTCACGTCGATGAGCGTTTCCGCCTCGTCCGGTTCCATCGGAGCGATTCCGGAGAAGACTCCTACCGCATCCACGTCCTGCGGATATCCGGCGGCGAAGGCCAGCCCGTACGGCGCACCTCCGGACCCGGCGATGACAAGAGCCCGAGCGTCCTCTGCTGGACGAATGCGCTCCCACAGTTCGTGCAGATCAGCGGAGAAGTGCATCAGTCCCCCGCCGGATACCGGGCGGTGCGGCTCCGGCGGCCGGCTGGAACTTCCGCCGTATCCTGGCCTGTCGGGGCAGGCGACATGGAGCCGGTTACGTTCGAAGAAGTCGGCATAGGCCGCTCCGCTCAGCCGGCCACCCGGTGTGCCGTGGAGGAAGAACGCAGGCCGTCCCGATGGGTCCCCGTACCATGCCCAGGCCAGTGTTCGTCCATCGGGAAGCGTCATAAGCTGCGCATCAGTCATGCGTGGTCCTCACGCCTGCTACATCACGAAAGCCGGACTCTCCCAACCGGCGCAGGATGCCCACCTGAGCCTCGACTGCGGAGTGAAGGGTGTCCACAGCCACCGACTCATTGGCAGCGTGGGCGTTGGACTCAGGGTCCTGCACTGCGGTGATCAACGGCACTAGGCCGGGGAACTCGGTCGTCAGCGTATCGACGAAGGGAATGCCACCGCCCACACCCATGGTGACGGCGGACTGCGAGTACGCCTGCCCCAGCTCGGCAAGGGCGAGCCTGATGACTGCATCGGCGGACCCCCCGCCCCCGGACCCTGCGCTCCATCCTCTGCCCACGTTGACCGGAACAATGTCGAGCTCCGCGCCCGCACGATTGTGCTGCGCCAGATGCTCGGACACGCATTCCAAAGCCACCTGAGGATCCAGCGAAGGCGGCAATCGGAGGCTCACAACCGCCTGCGCGGTGGGCGTCAGAATATTCGTCGCTTCGGCCACGCGCGGTGCGTCGATGGCCAGGACGGTCAAGCACGGTTGGGTCCACAGTTCAGCGGCAAGCCGCCGCCCGTCTGCCTTTGCAGTCGAGGACGAGGCCATGCCATCCGTGCCCGCACCGCCCTGGGCTTGGCCGCCTATTTCGGGCGCACCGCCGGCCAGACGCAATCCCGGCACGGTCCCCGCGGCCGCGGCCACCTCGGCCATGGTTGCGGCAGCACTGGGGTTGGCAGGGGCCGGATCGGCTACGATGCCGGGGACCGCAACCCTGCCATCCTCATCGACGAGGGAGTCGAGCAGGTGGACCAGCGTTCCCAGCGCATCGGGCAGGGCACCGCCGAAGATGCCGGAGTGCACGGCTCGTTCGGCAGTACGGACCCCGATCCTGATCCCCAAAATGCCCCGAAGGGAATCAGTCAGCGACGGCACGCCCACATCGGAGTTCACCGCATCGGGCAGTAGCGCGACATCTGCTCGCAGGAGGTCACGATGCCGGTGCACGATCCGCTCGAGAGAGGGAGAGGCGACTTCTTCTTCGCCCTCGATGAGCACCGCCACGGTCACCAGGAGCGACCCCATCAGCCGGCGCAGGGTCTCCAGGTGGACGACAATGCCTCCCTTGTCATCAGCGGCTCCGCGCCCAGCCATCCGAGTGCCCCGACCGGCCTCATCCGCTGGGCATTCCGTGAGTTCGAAGGGGTCACCCTCCCATTCGTCGGCCACCACGGGCTGTACGTCGTGGTGGGCGTAGAGCAGAACGGCGGGAGCCCCCTCGGGCCCTTCTCGCCGACCGATCACTGCTGGAGCCCCACCTTCGGTCACGACGGAGCAGGGCACGCCCACTTCCGTGAACATCTCGGCGACCAATCGGGCCGAGGCCGCAACCTGTTCCGCACGTTCCGGTGCGGAACTTATGGAGGGGACTTCAACGAGTCGCTGCAGGTCCGAGAGCATCCGCCGTTCCGCGCTGTTCCGAGCAGTGGATTGTGTCGTTGTCACTTCGTATCGCCTCGCTCCGTGAAGAGAATCTGTCGAATCGCCGCCATTCCGATATCGATCTGCACGTCAACGACCGTACCGATGCCGGTGGCTTGCAGTCCGCATCCGTCCAGCCAGGCCTGTCCGGCCTCGAAGCGGGCGAGCGCAGCCGTCACGACATCTTCCGGGGCCGCGTGCCGACGCAGGGCCTGGAGCAGCATGCCGGCGTAACGTTGCGGGACACTGTGGGCCAACATGACGATCCAGCGCCGAATGTCTGCAGCGGTGGCCGGCTCGTCCATTCCCTCGGCCTGAGCCGTGGCTAGCATGAGCGCGTTGAGCC